>JAFPAQ010000250.1 GCA_017424235.1 Lachnospiraceae bacterium
ACGAGCCTACCAACGGTCTGGACGTAGAAAGCACCGTTTGGCTGGAAGACTTCCTGGTCGAGTGCGATGCCATCGTGATCGTGGTCAGCCACGACCGTCACTTCCTGAACGCCGTATGTACCAACATTGTGGACGTTGACCATCAGGCCTGCCATGAAGCTTTGACAATGCATATAAATCCGTAATAATTTCACACGGATGATTTTCTGAAGTCATCGCATTAATGACTGGAATCTTTGCATGCTTTGCCATACTTTTTACTACTTCAATATCACTATGGCGGACCACGATAGCATCAACCCAATTTTCCAAATACCCTATCACATCCCCCAATTTCTCTTTTTTATCAAGTGCTTCCGGCGGAAAAAGTATCGTCTTCCCGCCTAACTCCTGAATTCCTTTTTAAAATGTTACTCTTGTTCGAATACTACTCTCCGGAAAGAATAATACAACCGTCTTTCCTTCTAAAGGATTTACCCGGCTCACATCATCTTCCAACTCATCTGCCAATTTGAATATTTCATATATCTCTTCTTTGGAAAAATCATCTATAAAAACAAGACTTTTACTCATTCTTTTGTTCCTCCAATATGTTTTACACCATAATCTTACTATCAAAATACTGTTCTTGAAAATAAATCTGCTCCATGATTTCTTCCTTCGTAAAATTCATCCCTGATGGTACAACAACCCATTTCTCTTCCACATCATCATTTCTATGTACAACTGCAATAACCGTTCCTGTGAACTTTTCTACTGCCTCATCCACACCTAATATGTAAGCATCCTGTTCTTCTCCATCCGGTGCCATGATGCCTTCCACATACCCATAATTTATCGGATAATACATATCCTTATGTTCAGGGTGGTAACTGCCCAATGGTCTGTCAACCGTTATGGTTACTATATTTCCAACGACAGAATCAACTCTCAACTGCTTCCTTATCCGTTCTGCTATCTCTGCATTCACAGCCTTTTCTTCACTACCATAAGACCAACCGAATCCATCTTCTATGTATCTTGGAAAAATATGCATATGGTAATGTCCCACATCATTAAACTCGCCACCATTTTGCATAATACTATAGCCATCACCAGCCCATCCTCATATATAAAATCTGTTATAATCTTTTCTTTATGACAAAATACACATTCACACATAATATTTTCCCTCCGGCTAATATCTAATAACCCATTATCTATATCTTTCTGATTCTATAAAAGCATCTATTACAGCTTTGCCTATTTCTTCTGCATCTGAATCAACGGACAGTATAAATTCTTTAATGATTTCATCATATGCATATTGTCTTTTTACCGATTTTTTCATCGAATGTATTATACACTGATTATCTTCAGTAATTTTAACACGAACATAATGATTATTTTTCCAAAATGCTACTCGACTTCTATATTTTGTATTTTTCTTCCATGCAACATTTTCTTTTCGTTCCTTAGGTGTCAACGAAGATAAGGGAGAATTTTTTATGTAATCAAGGGCACTCTTTATCCCCTCACCAACGGAAAGTGCATTGTTCAAATCAGGCAAATTTATGAACCAGTCTGAATCAATCGAATATCCTGCAACATGGTCAATAAGCGGAACAATTAACACACGTCCCTCACCTTTATATACAGATATTAATAACGGATATGAATGAATTATCATAACTTTCACCTCTCCTGCAAAATTCATCTCTTAGCATCGCATACGCACTTCACTTATGTTACTTGATCTAAATACATTTTTATCAATTCGCAATATGTAATTCTCAAATGTGGTTATATCAATACTGTTCGTTTGAGGGTTATAGTCTGCATATACCAATCTCATCTTATCAGTCCTTTCATAGAAATGTATTATAAGCATTTCATTCAGTCCCAACTGCCATTTTTATAATTTATTATAAGTTGTTACCAGATTTTCTGTCTCCGCTCCGCTTCGGTCCGCACAGAGCAGATGTCCACCGGACATCTTGTGCCCTTGTTTTTTCCCTTATCAGAGGTCATAACCAAGGGTAAAACGATATAACACAATACAAGATGTAATGGAGAGGACACCCACGAAAACTTTAGTGTTTTCAAGGGTTTGACGAGATTTTTATAACAAGATATAACAGTTATTAAATACCTAAAAATACCTCAAGTGAAAATTCAAATCTTAGCGAGCCTTTACTTTAGCTCATACAACAAAATATTATATCATAACAACTGGTATTTTTCTAGCAAAAAAGCTCCCAAGCATTTCCGCCCGAGTGCCACAAATCCTATTTCTATACTCTTACTTCAAATCCATTCTTGAATATGAATCTTATATCGTCCTTGGCTTTCACAATCACTTCCTGCACAAGACTGCTCATACCTTGCCGTAAGTTCGGCATAGCGTTTTTCATACTCATCTTGGTCTAATGCCACCCGGCTGTTCTCTGCAATGGCAATCTGCATATGCTCCAGTTCCCGATCATAGATTTCATTCAATTTTTCCAAAGTTCCGGATGCCTGCGTCATATCCATGAGACGATTGAAATCTTTCTCCGAAATTTTGACTGATGGCTCACTTCCAAGAATAGAAGGAAGCTGTTTTGCATTCTTACTAATCACCGCAAGTTCCTTTGCAACATTGATAGCTTTTACAATCCGGTTGTACTCGCACCGGTTAGAAACAAAGCCAGACTTCTCCATCTTGTGGGCACGATACCCTTCGTGGATGGTATGCTCCAAATCTATGCCCTTGTATTTTGATTACATAGAGGATTTGATTGAACGTGAAAATGTCTTTACAATGGAAGAATTTTCGAAAAGCGTTAATGCGTTCCTTGAATTCCGCAGGTATGATATTTTAAAGGATAACGGACGTATTTCCCATAAACAGGCGGTGGAGAAAGCATATCAGGAATGTGACATCTTTAATAAGACACAACCGATAGAATCTGATTTTGATAGGATGGTCAAAGGGTTGTCAAAGACTGAAAAGTAAACCGTAACGGGAAACGGCAGTTATGAAACGAGAAGTATGATTATGTATGAATTATTTCGATTTGGTTCAATCGGTAGTTATCGGATTGTTTTTTATGTGTTTGTATATTTCCTAATGGTTAAATGAATTGAAAGTAATTTAACAACCGTTCAATTGTGCAGTAGGAGAAATCTTGCTATAATTTATTTACAAAAGCTTTTGTATTAAACTTTAGGAAATGATTTAAAATGGATATTGGCAGTATTATAAAAAAATATAGAAAAAATATTGGTCTTACACAAGAAGAAATGGCAAATAGGCTAGGTGTAACAACTCCAGCTGTGAATAAGTGGGAAAATGGTAATTCTAATCCTGATATCGAGTTATTGGCTCCAATTGCCAGACTGCTGAATATTTCTCTTGATACATTGCTTTCTTTTCATGAAAAACTTACAGACGCTGAAATTGAAGAGATTATCATGGAAATGGATAATATGTTTTCCAAAGAGGGCTACGAGAAGACTTATGAATGGGCTATGAAGATTATAAAAGAGTATCCAAATTGCAATATACTTATTTGGCAGATTGCTTTAATGCTTGATGCAAGAAGAATGACAGGAGAATGTAAGGAGCCTGATAAATATGATGCTCAAATCAATTCATGGTATGAAATGGCATTGAATGATGAAAATGAAGAAATTAGACATCATGCGGCTGATTCGTTGTTTGGTTTTTATTTAAGG
The DNA here is from genome assembly GCA_017424235.1 of Lachnospiraceae bacterium. GTDB lineage: Bacteria > Bacillota > Clostridia > Lachnospirales > Lachnospiraceae > COE1. Next base: position 3,700 of record JAFPAQ010000250.1, read on the forward strand.
AAAAAGAATTATACAATGGCAGAGAAATATTTGAGTTATTTTTCTGATTATGACCCGATGAAAAAAGTATATTGGGGACGATTTTATAAAGAACAAGGAAAGATAGAGGAAGCATATGAGAGGTTTGAAAATGTGCTTTTTTCTGAGTACAGTACTTTGAATTTTGCATTTTCTATGATGGCTGGATTGGCTCTTGAAGAAGATGATACTACATATGCAAAATTTGTGGCAGAGAAAATTAGCACATTGTCCTGCCTTTTTGATATGGGAAAATATAATGAGTATGCACCTATGCTTGATATTATGTGTGCAGAGAAAAACGTTGAAGGTACTTACAAGGTAGTCGAGCAGTTGTTGGAGAACGTGGATAGTTTATATGATTTCCAAAAATCAAAGTTATATAGACACAAGAAATTCAAAAAAACAGATGATTCGTATTTACAAGTAATAAAAGAAAAACTGTTAGAAGGTTTTAGAGATGAAGATGATTTTAGTTTTATGAAAGGATATAAACCTTGGGAGAATCTAATATACAAACAATAAAAAGATAATTGATATATTTCTATGAAATGAACGTTATAACTTTTTATTAAAGAAATCAATGAGTTATAGAATTCCAGTTTATCAGAAATATTTTTCTGGAAAAAGCAAAATAATATTATAATATTTGAACTACATGAAAAATTCAGTAATTCAAACGTAGGTAGCTTTAACCAGCTTATTCGTGGTAACATAAAACCACAGATAAGCTGGTCGTTTGTTTTGAAAGGAGAATATTATGAAAACCAAACAACCGGAACTTAACAAAATCACTGCACTCTACGAGAGATTATCTCGTGATGATGAGCAAAGCGGTGACAACAACAGTATCGTAAACCAGAAAAAGATGCTGGAGAAATTTGCAACTGAGCAGGGATTTACCAATCTCCGTCATTATACGGATGACGGATGGTCGGGAACCAATTTTGACAGACCGGACTGGAAGCGTATGCTACATGTGATAAGTCCAAAGAAGCAGAACCGCATCTTCGTATATCCTGACAATCCCTAAAAATTTGCGAAAATATTTTAAAATTATCCTCAGCCTCATCCTTAAAATATGGTGATGTACCAATAGAAATCAGGCTTTCTTCCATCGTTATCATACGATTCTCCCTAAAAACAAACTTCATCAAAGAAAGCAAATCCGGTTTTGATTTCGCTTCCGTAAGCAGTCATACCAGAATGGTAAATGCCAACAGGCTTCAGGTACACGCTCTTGCGTATAACATATTTAATTGGTTTAGACGATTGGCATTATCAGCAAATATGCGAAAGCAACGCATTGATACCGTCCGTTTAAAACTGCTGAAGATTGCTGCAAAAGTAGTTCATTCAGCAAGATATATAACATTCAAGCTGTGTAGTAGCTGTCCTTACAAGAATGAGTTTTATGAA
>JAFPAQ010000033.1 GCA_017424235.1 Lachnospiraceae bacterium
AAAGCGATGAATGAGCTTATTCCGGTGTTAAATGATTTGGCACAGATGACAGAAGGCTTAGATAAGATGGCATCTTTTGATACTACAGCAAATGACATTTCAAATATTACTTCAGCGAAAGCGGCATTGGATAGTGCAAAGGATTTGCTGGATAATATTGACAGTATTGCAGCAAACCAACAGACGCAGCAGAATCCTGATTCACAAGCAGCCCAAAAGGTAATAAATGACCTTAAAGAACAGATAGTAGAAGATGTTAAAGCAAATGACTTTAAAAATGTAGCCAGTGAAATGAAAAGTATGGAGGACATGGCACAAAAGAACAAAGAGGCTGTAAAAGATGCTTTAGGAGAAATGATAGGAGACATCGAAGATATTATTTCTGATAATAATTCAGCTGATGAAGCAAGTACCGATGGCCCAATAACCAAACTGGCAGAACAGGCTTCTGCGCTTAAAGAGGATACAGATAATAAAAATCAGGTAACTCAGGGAATGCTTGAAAAAATACTTGGTGATTATCTTGAAGAAGATTTTATGTCTCTTAGTCAGAAAGAACAGGTTGTTGTGCTAAATGCAGTTAAAAAGTATGCTGATTTCAGCAATGCCTCATCAGCCAAAAAGCTTATGAGAAATCTTACTGAAAAAATGTACAATTCAGATAATCCATATGTATATCCTAAATATAATGGAGACAAGGGAGAGTTTGTTGCTACCAATGCAATAGAAAGGTGTCTTGGTTACAGATATATATATAACAACAATAATAAAACAGTCGTTCTTAGCAAAAAAGGGGATTATTATACCTTTAAAGAGTATGATATGGAGGTTTCACATGGTGATGCCATAGAGACTATGCAAAAGGCAGCAGGATTTCAGTCCGTTATTTATGTTGTTGAGGATTATACTATGAAGGCATTTGGATGTAGTGCTGAATATGTATCCAATTCAGATTATGCTTATCTTATTACAGAAGAGATTGATACAGCCTCAGATGAAGTATTTTCTGTTCTGGTAGAAATGGGGGAAAGAATGAATGGCTGATTATTCAATAATATCAGATACAAGTAATTTTATGTGTAAGATGCTTCGAGAGAAAATGTGTCCGGAGCCGATTCCATCCACCAATAATATTCAGATATCAAGTCCGGCATCACAGGATGTTGATTATCTGGTAGGTGTATATTTGTACGACATAAAAGAAGAACCTGATGCTACCCAGTCACAGATGATAAGAAGGGGCAGTGTACAGTTGCAAAGACCACCACGTCCATATGGTCTGTACTATATGGTTTTTATAAATGGCTCATCTCAGATGGGCTTGAAGGATTTGGATATCCAGAAAATAGTTGGAAAGATATTACAGATAGTGAATGATAATTCAATCATTTCACCGAATACTCTTCAACCCTGGCTGGATATAATAGAGCCGCCTATACATATTACACAGGCGAAGCTCACGATGGAAGAAAAGCAGAGAGTATGGCAGGGAGTCAACAAACCCTATCAGTTAAGTCTTTTCTTTAAGGCAAGTCCGGTACTTGTGTCAAGCGAGGTGGTGGTAAACACTCCGCCTGTTACAGACGCTACATTTACTGTTTCAGCAGTGGATGAAGAGAGGAGTGATATGCTTGGCAGACATAATTAAGATGCAATTAAGTTTGGTGATTCACTTAATTGATACAACTACGGGTAATTCTATCCTTGAGTCAAATGTTTCTTTTTACAGGGACGGTGCTAAACTCTCAACATTGTCAAGAGGTAATGGGCTGTTTCTTGTGATGAATGAATCGAAGGAAAATTTTAAGTTAAAATCAGTTATCTACGGATATGAGGAAAACGTAACCGAGATTGATTTTGCCACATTGGAGCAGAAACTCCCAATGCAGGAGATATATCTTATTCCAAAGACTCTTAGAGGGGTGAATGAAGGACTGTTAACACTTCAAGGAGTGTATATGGGAATCAATTCAATAAAAGCAGTTCCACTGTATTCGCATCATTTGTACACCAGAGGATATGAAGAACAAAAAAGAATCATCAGTGTTTTTAATCCGCATAAAAAAAATCTTTTAAATCATCACTATGCGATTATAGCAAAAGATAATTCTTCCTTTGAAGAATTCGTTTTGCTTGAGCAGCCTGATGCAAAGCGCATCAAGATACAGAATAGCATAAAAAGTGACTGTAATAATGACTGTGCTATCGAAAGAGTGATTTTTGGGATTACGGATTCTGAAGGAAACTATTTGTTGAGAGTAAGAGATGATTCACCCAAAATTCCGTATCTCATACGATACGAGGTTGAAGGCGAAGAGAACTTTGAACTGATGGATTTTCGACAGATTCATGAACTGGGTTCTGGAAGGGATGGTGATTAATGGGACTAATAGCAGTAACGGGGGCAACCATAGTTTGTACCTGTGGAATGTCACCGGGAACCTTAAATGCCACTTCGGCAACAAATGTGCTTACCGGTGGTAAGCCTACAGCAACAATAAAGGATTGTGCAGCGGGAGCTAATATTACACCTATGGGGTTGTGTAATTCAATGGCTAATCCGGCAGTGGCATCTGCTACAGCAGCGGCGATGGGAGTACTTACGCCACAACCCTGTACACCGGTTACTGTAGGAACATGGACACCAGTAGCTCCACAGATAACAGTATGTTCAACACCTTGCCTGATGCAGGGTTCAACATTACAGTGTGCGTATGCAGGTACCATTTCCATTACCAACACAGGACAGGTTACAGTCAGAAATTAAGCAAAAACTAAATAGGAATTAAAAAAATATTTTAGAAAGAGGGGTAATACCATGGGAGAATATTTATCACCAGGCGTATATGTTGAGGAATATGATAATTCCCCAAGAGCAATAGAAGGTGTAGGAACAAGTACAGCAGGATTTGTTGGACTTGCCGAAAAAGGTCCTGTTATTGGAGCACCATCATTAATAACTAATTTTTCTGAATTTGTGAAGCAGTTTGGTGGCTTCTTAAGTGATTTTGAATTTGGAGAATACAGATATCTTGCAAATTCAGTAGAGCAGTTTTTTGCAAATGGCGGAACTCGTTGTTTTGTTGCCAGAGTAACACCACCTGATGCTAAAACTGCAAAAGCTACACAGGGAAATCTTATCGTAAGTGCTGCCAATCCGGGTAAATGGGGAAACAGGATTCAGGTAGAGCTTGGAATAGTGACCAAGAAAAAATTACAGATTATCAAAAAGGAAGCAGATGGATATGTTGCAAAAAGCACATCAGGCTTTAGAGAAGGTGATCTTGTTGTAGTAGGTGATGAGTATAATAAGATAGCAACAGTGCTTGATAATAAGATTACTTTTGAAAAAGAATTCACTGCTGATATTGTAGATGATGCATTTGTGCCAAAGACAGTACTCTATCTTGTTGAGATTGATATGCAGGTACGTTATAAGGATCAGGTAGAGAATTATTCAGGACTTAATCTTAATCCTATATCTCCTAATTATATTATTACAAGAACAGATAAGAGTGAGATTGTCAAATTTGACCTTGAAGCAACAGATGTTGTTGGAAATCCAATGGAAGAGATTTTTGGAGCAGGTGCAGACAGTGGCATTATTATGCTGGAGGGCGGTACAGATGGTACAGTTGACAGCATTAATGCAGGTACTTATATAGGTGATGATAATGGTCCGGGAAAGAGAACAGGTATACAGTCTTTTGTAGAAAATACCGTAGTAAGCATTTTGGCTGTACCGGGAATTACCATTCCGGAGGTAGTTGTAGCACTGGTTGCTCACTGTGAAAATCTAAAGAGCAGATTTGCAGTTATTGATATGCCAAAGGATGCTACAAAGACCAAAGAACTTATTGAGTACAGAGGAATGATTGATTCTACATATGCAGCAATGTATCATCCTTGGATACAGGTATTTGACAGATCTGTCAATAAACCTTCAATTATTCCACCATCAGGAGCTGTGATGGGTGTATATTCAAGAACTGATGTACAAAGAGGCGTTCACAAAGCACCTGCAAATGAGAGTATTGCATGTACAGGACTTGCCCTCAATTATACGCAGGGTGAACAGGATATACTTAATCCGGAGGGTATAAACCTTATAAGAGCACTTCCGGGACAGGGTATCAAAATCTGGGGTGCCAGAACAGCAAGTACAAATGCATCCTTTAAATATGTCAATGTCAGAAGATTATTTATCTATATCGAAGAGAGCATTAAGGCAAATACAAGCTGGGTTGTATTTGAACCCAATGACCAGACTCTCTGGAGCAGGGTTGCATTTTCTATAAGCTCCTTCCTTGACAGTGCATGGAGAAATGGTATGCTTGCAGGAAGCTCTCCTCAGGAGGCATTTTTCGTTGAAATCGGTGCTACAACAATGACTCAGGATGATATTGCAAATGGAAGACTTATTTGTAATATTGGTATAGCACCATCAAAACCTGCTGAATTTGTAATCTTCAGAGTTACACAGCATACAGCTTCATCAGGTGGGGCAGAATAAACGATATTTTGTATAAAAGGAGAATAAAGATATGGCAAATGATAAGAATACTTTAGGACTTGCTTATCCGTTAACTAAAATGAACTTTGTTGTTTCAGTGGATGGATATGGTACTGCTGCATTTTCAGAAGTAACGGGTGTAGAAGCCAGTGTTGATGTAATAGAGTTCAGACAGGGTAATGCACACAGTCTTGCACCTGTAAAGATTCCGGGACTTGTAAAGCATGGAAATATTACACTTAAATATGGAATGACACTTGGCACACAGTTTGCACAGTGGGTTTCAAAATGTGTAAATGACCAGCGTTCCGGTGCAGGTATTGAGCGTAAGACGGTTACTATTGAACTTATTGATATCCGAGAAGGAGCTCCATCAGCATTGCAGGAGCAGATAACGGGAAATATTAAGTGGGAGCTTAAGGAAGCATGGGTAGCAAAATACAGCGCTCCTGACCTCAATGCATCAACAAGTGAGGTTGCAATTGAAAGTGTTGAGATTGCATATGAAGAGCTTACAATCCCGGCAGTATAATAAATAAATTATTCATATTAGATTTATCAGTAAATATTATCAGCAAATAATACAGCATAATATACAGGATACGTCTTATGGGCGTATAAGGCGTATCCTGATTTGTCTGTTTAAAAAAGCATATAAGCTTATTATATGTTTTTTTGGATAAACAAAATAATCAGGAGAGTATAAAATCTGTTTTAGACAGGTAATTAGAAAGGGGTATTTATATGGAAACAGTATATGAATTTGATTTACCAAAGGGATATTTAGATTCGGCGGGCGAGATACATAAGCATGGTAAGATGCGTCTTGCAACGGCAGGAGATGAGATAACAGCCACACGTGACCCACGAGTTTTGTCAAATCCCTCTTATCTTACTATTGTGTTATTGTCAAAGGTAATAACCGAGCTTGAAGGACTTGGAAGTGTTACACCTGCTAATATTGAGAGAATGTTTACTGCAGATTTGGCTTTTTTGCAGGATATGTATCAGAGAATCAATGATATAGAGATACCACAGATGAATGTGGTCTGCCCACAGTGTGGCCATCAGCACACTGTTCCAATAAATTTTACTCGAGAGGGTTAAAACTGTATCCAAAGGATGAAATGTATAAAGAAATGTCATTTATTTCTTATTATTTTCATTGGGGACAAAATGAAGTGATGGGACTTGATCATGTCAGCAGAAGGCGATGGTGCGAGGAGATTTCACAGATTAATAAGAGTTTGACTCCCTCAAAGAAAGAGAATAAAAAGGAGAAATCCATTTTAGATATGCTGCCAAGCAGGAGGTAAGATTAATAATGCCTAGAGGTTCTAATTATGTTGTTACAAACTATTCAAAGGATCCTGCAATAGGATATAACTTTTTATTGAGAGTAGAGGGTATATATGATGTGCCCTGCAGAAAAATAAGTCCGATAAGGAAAGATAATGAGTATGAAATAATTAAAGAGGGCGGAGTTAATGATTATGTTCATCTTAAAAGAAAACAAATTCAGCAGCCTTTTACATTTGAGGTAGAGAGATATGTAGGACTGGATTATTTGGATCCGTTACCAAATGGTGCAGAAATGATTTTGCCAATAATTCTCTTTGTAGGGTCAGGATATGGAAATATCCTGACTAACACACGGCGCACTTACATATTTACAGGCTGTGTTGTGATGGGTAAGGAGTATGGGGAACTAAATGCCGAGCATAGTGGACTTTTGATTGAAAAAACAAAGATAGCGTATGAAACTATGTATACTTTAGACGGAATAATGGGTGATATGAGTCTTTTGTCATCAATTTTTTAGGATTTTGTAGTGTGAAAGGGGTTTGTAATAATGCTAAAGCTTAAACAGAATATGAAATTCAAATGCCTTGAACCGATTAGGACCAATGCAGGTTCAGAGTCTTTAAATGAACGAATAAATTCAAATTATCAGCAGATTTCTACTCATTTTGAAAAAGAAGATCTGTTGCATTTAGTCATGAATTCACCGGAGATATTTCTGGAAGATACTCCGATGACCAATCTTATAGAAAATAACAATATCCAAAATACACAACAGATAAAAGTAGATATGATAAATAATATCCTTAACAGGATCATGCTTTTAAACACACAGGAATTTTCTTATCATGATACAGTTTATATAAGTAATGTATTAAAAAAGCTTGGCATACAGGATGTCAATTTATTTTTGAAGGAAATATATGATTTGCAGCAGGAGACAGATAATACATCAAAGCTGACAAAATTATATAATGAAAATCTTTCAAATATAAGCAAATATATTAAGGAGTACTCACAAAGCAAGTATATAAATGACACCGGTAATAATGACAATAATGTCACATATGATAACCGTGTATTTTATCTGCAGGACGAGGTATTTTCACGCTTGGATACTGCACAGATATATAATGAAGTCATGCAGATACATACTCAGATACCGGGGAAAGAAAAAAGTATACTTAACAATGAAATCAGGCTTTCCGAACAAAAGAGATTTGCAAATGCCTATAATATGCAGAACACGGTTAACAATGTTCACAATAATAATATGCCATTTACTTACCTTCGAGAAAATATTTATGAAGAAGGGGGCGATATTTTTATTAATGAGGATGCGGAGGTGATAAATAAACTTACTTCTGCAATTCTTTTAAGCTTATCCGATAATATTTATACGATAAGAAAACATAGTATTGATAATAAGAATGAGTGGTACGATTTTAAGAACATTATCTCGCAGACATCACAAAATACTATTGACAGGATAGAAGCTTACTATAAAAACAATGTGGATATAAGTATCTCAAATCATGAATATGCACAGAGTATACAAAATGACAGAAAGGTACGTGTACAGCTTACAAATAAACTAATAGAAAATATTAAAGAGAACAAAATCACCAGTCTGACTGTAAAGCAGGTTAAAAATATAGAAGACAGGATGTTTCAGTCATTGTCTGAGCATGAGAATGATATAACTTATATTTCAAATCATGAAAAATCAGTTTCGAATGAAACAGATACATTTATTAGTACAGATTTAGTTAATATTGAAAATAACCTTGAAAACACAAGTAATGAACTTGAAATCAATTCCGTAACTCAAAATAATAGTTCACAAGATATTAGTAAACTTATACAGGATATTGATAAGAGTACGGATTTAAAAATCAGTAATGTCAATGAATTTAGTCAACAGCATCTGGAATTTCTTGAGAGCCTTAGTAAAGATGAGTATATTGATGAAGATAATTCAATAACAAATGTTGAGATGCTTAAGCAGCAGCTTGATACGATTAACAGGCAGAATGTTGAGCGCTTTAAGCAGATGATACTTCAAAAAGAGGAAAAAGCAGTCAGAACAAATGTAGTAATAGACCGCAAAAAAGCAATGCAGGATACATTAAGAGCTTTGGAAAATCCTGACGAAGTATTAGGTAAGTATGGAGATACTCAGGAAAATGGTGAAGTTGACACAAATATTGATAATTTACATAAAAATAATGAAAAAAACAGACAAAATCAGACAATATATGATATAATTAATAATGTTGAGAATTATTCGAAAACGGATGTCTCAGAAAATGACTTTATTCAGGTTAGTAAATATCATAATGATATAGAGTTGTCAGAGAACATCAAAAATGAGTTTGATAATACAATAGATGACAGTGTTAACAGAGTACAAAATGTAATAGATAACAGTGTTAATCATAATGTAACAAAGGTAGAAAATACAGAGTTATCTGAAAAAAAATCCAGTGATACATATGCAGTAAATGTTGAACAGGTAAATAAACTGATAGAAGGAAATGAAGGTATAATCAGGAATACACATATTCTTGAGAAAGATAGTGAATATCTTAAGGAAAATGTGGATATTCTTCAAAAATTTTTAGAGACAGTAAGAATAAAAGATGGTTTTGAAGGAAATGAAAGTGAAATAGTAAGAGCTATTCAAGATGAAAAAGAAGCAAATGTTAGTTCAGAAAAGGTACATGAGGTAATAAAGAATCTTGAAAATACAATGCTTTCACAGGATATTAACAATGAGTTTTCACAGGTAGATAAGTACTATACAGATAATAATATCAAAAGTGATATAGATAATTACAATGAGGATGTATCTGTTGATAATAACTACAGCGTCGATAACAAGCTTATAAATAGCATTAATGAGATAGTAAACAAAACTAAAATCATTAATGAAACTAACAAAACAGACCATTCAAATGAAAGTAATGTACAGCAGATAAATAAAATCCAAAATGATGCTTTGGAAACTCAAAATAATGTGAAGGTATTTAATAAGAATATTGAGACTATTAATCAGACTTTGGATATTCTTGAAAAGCCAAATACCATGATACTCCGGTATCTGAATGAGAAAGAGATAGAGGTGGCAGCCGATAAAGATAATGCAAAGCTGTCATCAGAAAATGAACTTAATAAAAAAATAAAAGAAATAGTAAGAAATATAGAAAATGCATCTGGCACAGGAGCAACAGAAAATCCGCAGGTACAACAGGTGGACAGATATATTAACAGTATTGTTTATGATATAGATCAGAATATATCAGAGCAACAGCAAGAGCAGCTTGTAAATATTTTGCATAATGAGCAGAGTACGGTTGATGAGTCTCTGACTTTGAATAGTGAGGTAAATAATAAAGAGACATTAAAGCAGCAGCTTGACCGGATCAATCAAAATAATGTAGAACGATATCTGAAGCTTAAAGAAAGCAGGCAGGAGCTTAATACTGTAAATAATAATATGATTGACAAAAAGGCGGCAATCAGAGACAGTCTGACAGCTTTGACAGAGCCAAAGGAAGTGATTATGACATACTTGTCACAAACTACACCTGAAGAACTTAAGGAGCAAAAACAGGAAGATACTTTGAAGGCGCTTATGTCTGAGGATACAAAAAAGATATTTGAGGTACTTGAGGATATTGCACATAATCCACAGACAAGATATGTAAATTCTCTAAGACCTGTTGACCTGGAACTGGTAACGAAGGATGTAGAGCTTCATGAAAAGCAAAGCAGAGAAACGGAGAAAATAGAACGTGAAAACAGATTAAAAGAGTCTGAACAAAAGCTTGTACAGGAGATTAGGGAGAGTAAAAACCAGGTAAGACAGATAAATGATATTACATATAATCAGGATAAAAAAATTAATTTTATTCATAAGGTTATGGATACAACATTTACTGATGAAATACTGGAATCTCTTGAACAGCAAAGGGAAATGATAAGCAGCCGGAACCGGATAGATAAAAATATATCACAAAGTACTGTGGAAAAACAAAATTATGAACAGATAAATACAATTAACAGCAATATTACAAGAGTTAATGAAAACAATATAAATGAAATGGTAAGGGACAGCATAAGGACAGAGATAGGAAATATATCTGATAAGGTATATGCACAGATTGAAAAGAAGCTGACAATGGAGCGTAAACGCAGGGGATATTAATTTGATTTTGCAAATTGGGGGTGAGTCATAATGTCACTTGAAATGGCAGTTTTATTAATAAAAGATCGACGAAATACTTCTGTAGCTGAATATAATACTGATGAAAATGATTCCAAAAAGGGTGCTGTTGCAGGTTTAAAAGTGACACGTCTTAATACCTCTGACTTGCCTTTTCGGGATTTGGGTTCATTTTCTAAATCAATAAAAAAAGCGTTAAATGTAGGATTCGAAGATAATAGTATGCATTCTTCAGATATTCAGGCTTCGCAGAAAATGTTTAAGGTACAGTTTAATCCGGAACAGCTGACATTTTCAGCAAACAGCTCTTATGCCATGAGGGAAAGAAGAACAAATCTGGCAGTAGAAAGCAAAGAGCAAAAACAGCAGGGCGAAAAACCTGAATCTACAAGTGAATTAAATGCCAAAAAGCTCAACGGTCAGGAAAAAGTGGCAGATAAAAAAGTAAAGCCGCCTAAAGTGTATATGTCATTTACCATAATATTGGATGCCGTTTATCAAAATGATGCATTTATGCATACGTCAGGAATTGGAGAAAACGTGATGGGTGTAGTAAATATGCTTAGAGGTAAAACTTATAGCGTACAGCCCTATGTTGAAGCTCTGATTGCTGCAATAAGAAACAGCAGGACAAGAGAGGTGGTTTTTTCATGGGGGGATATGTGTTATGAGGGTACTCTTACAACTGTCAGTTCAAAGTATACAATGTTTAATACTGCCGGAAGTCCGGTTAGAGCCAATATTGATATTACTCTGATTTTGGATAACTATATAGAGGGTGGTACTAATACCAATTTTAAGGATGCATATGATTTGTTAGTTAATCAGGCATAATAGGAGATATATATGGGACTTAGCGGTTTGACAGATGCTCTTGCAGCAAAAGTAGGAAAAACACGAAAGGCATTGCTTTGTATAAAAAAGGACGATAAAGCACCTGCTTCCAATATTGCCTCTGTAATGAATTCGATAACAGCAGGAGAGCTGTGGGCAAGTAATAAAGAATTCATGAATAAATATAAAAGTGAATATTATGTATTTGAGGTTCAATATAATCCTGAGACTATAGGTCTTTCGTGTAACAGTGGTGAGATTGAATATAAGATGGGCCCCGGTGATGAGGGTGTAAATAATATAAATAGTAAAAGCTATGCTTCAAATATATATTTTGATGTAGATTTGGTTTTTGAAAAAATAGTTGCAGGTGATTCTTATAAGACACCCTGGTCTGCAACAGATATGCTTAAAACAGCTGTGGATATGTTTTGTGAAAATAAGTATTCCGTTCAGAATCAGGTTGAAGGACTATTAGCCCTGCTCACACGAAATGCTTCCAGAATGATAGTATTTCACTGGGATAAAATGACATTTGTCGGAGAACTCAACAATATAAGTGCCACATACAATATGTTTTCATCATCAGGAAGACCTGTTAGTGCAAAAATACATCTTAAGCTTATAGACAGGGCAAAGGATTCTGAAACAGGTGAAAGTGAATCAGCTGAGTATTGGAATGAGGCATTTAATAATTTATTCGGAAATGAAAGTGATTCATCACTTGTAGAGATAAGCAGAAATACAGACAGTATGTCAGGTATTGTAAGTAACATGTTAGGATTATAAAAACAGAAAGGTATTCATATTTGAAACATGGCTAAACATCAATTCAGTGAATTGCAGGAAAGATATGAGAATTTTAAATATCCGATAGTTGTTATCAATGTTAATAATAAAAATATTGCCGGTAAGGACAGTGGTCTGGTGGTTAACGATATTGATATTGATTTATCAAGTGGATATGAAGCATCGATTGCTTCATTTCATATTTACAATTCATTTAATGTAAGAGAGAGTAAATATTTGTTCGATAGTATAAAGGATTTTATTGCTATAGGCTCTAATGTAAGTATTTCAGCAGGGTATTCAAATGCGGCAACTAATATTTTCTGTGGAGTAATAACAAAGGTCAATTTTCTGTTTGAAAGAGATGGTATACCGTATGTTCGTGTAACTGCCATGGATGTAAAGGGGATAATGATGGCAAGCTGCTATGCACAGCAGTTAAAAGCAATGGATTATGGAAGTGCAGTCAAAGAGATATTTGAGCGTGCTGCGTACTCAAAGCTTACTGATAAAACCATTAAAAAAATCACAGTTATTGATACTCCGGATAAAGGAAAGTATGATGAACAAAAACAAAATGATTTTAGTATAGAGATGGTAAACGAGAGTGATTATGAATTTATTGTCAAGGCGGCCAAGAAATTTAACTATGAATTTTTTACTCATTATGATGAGGTAATTTTCAGACCTGCCAGATCGAATACTGATGTGATAATGGATATTACTCCGGCGACCGGTTTGTTGGAATTTGATGTTGAATATGATGTCACAGGTCTGGTTGAAGAGATAGAAGTAAGAGGAATGGATACAGGAAAGGGTAAAGTGATCTCTTCAAAAACGAAATTTTCAAATAAAATATCAGAAGGAAACAAAGCCAAAAATCTTATTTCAAATAGCAGGAAGGTATTTATAGATCCTACAGTGAAGAGTCAGTCGGATGCTGATACAAGGGCAAAGGCACTTATGCAGACTATGTCGTTCAGATATGGAACGCTTAGCTGTGCAGTAATAGGAATACCCGAAATTGTTCCGGGATTTTATATGGGATTAAGTGAACTGGGAACAGCGGTTTCTAACAATTTTTACATATCGGAGACACGACATGTGATAAATCAGGAGGATGGATATATCACATATATAAGAGGACAGGCTTCAGGTCTGCTATAAGGTTTATGGGGGAGTAAAAGGCATGGGATTATTTGATGTTATTGATGATATAACGGCAAAACAGATTACAAAGACAGATACAGGAGACAATAGAATTTTTGGATTAATGATAGGAATAGTAGTGAAAAACTATGACAAGGATATGCCCGGAAGGGTGTGCGTGAATATTCCTGTCAGAGATGAAAACGCAAATACATTAAAATGGGCTAAAATGGTAATGAATTCAAATGGTACTAAATGGGGAACATATTTTGTGCCGGAAATAGGAGACCAGGTGGTTCTTGGTTTTGAGGAGGGAAATATAGAAAAACCCTATATAATTGGCTGTCTTGCAACAGATAATTCAAAGGTGGTCAGGGAATCTGTTGATGAGGACAATCAGATAAAACAGATAGCAAGCAAAAACGGTTCGCATATTAAGTTCGTTGACAATAAAGAGGGCGAGGGTGAAAAAGACCAGATAGAATTACAGACTGCCGGTAAAAAGCATACTGTTTTGCTTGATAATGAAAACAAAAAGATACTTATCAGTGATGAAAAAAAGAAAAATTATATAGAGCTCAATACCCCACAGGAAGAAGGCTCTATGACGATACAGGTCGAAAAAAGTCTTACAATAAAGGTAGGTAGTAATATAACTGTTTCGATGAATGCAGATACAGGAGCTGTCAATATAAAATGCGATAAGATATCCATAAAGGCTTCAAACAGTGCATCAATATCATCGGATGGAAACTTTAAGATGAGTGGAAGCTCATTTGGAATAGAGGCAATGAGCAGCTTTAAGGCAGAGTCTAGTGGAACAGCACAGCTCAAGGGAGCAACTGTACAGATTGGATAGGAGTGAGATAATGTCGGACTATGATGTTAATGATATTACTTTTTTAGGAAAAGGAATGAAGTTTCCACCACAGATAAATAAAGCAACAGGGCGTTTTATGACAAGCTCGGAAAAGGAAAATATAAAGGAATCAATATATTTGATATTGATGACTCAAAAAACTGAGAGATTTATGCGTCCTGATTTCGGAAGTTCAATTATGCAGTATACATTTATAGATACTAATTCATCGGTTCTGACAATGATGTCAAGAAATATACGCGAGGATATTGCATCAAATGAGCCACGAGTAGAGAATGTAACAGTTAATATAGATCCTGAGGTAAAAAAAGGATGTTTAATTGTAAATATAGACTATACGATTGCAGCGGAAAATACAAAGGATAATCTGGTATTTCCATTTTATCTTAATGCTGCTGCCGAGTAAGTGAGGGGATATTTATGGATGAGTACAAGCTGGATAACCGAGTGGCAGCAGATGTGCGAGAGAGAATAGCTGAATTGGCAAAATGTTATACACCTGAATGGAAGGTGGATTATTTAAAACCGGATATTGGAGCTACATTAGCTATTCTGTATGCCAAGCAGATGGATGAAAATATCAGATTTTATAATGATACCATAGAAAGATGTCATATTGAATTTATAAATATGCTGGGCTTATCACTCATGCCATCACAGCCCTCTTCAAGTATTGTTGTTTTTGGACTTATCAAAGATACGATAGATGGAGCATTTGTACCTAAAAATTCAAAACTCTTAGCTGATGCTGAACAAAGAGTTATTTTTGAAACACAAAAACCGATGTATATTACCAATGCAGGTATAAGTGATATTTTTATGATTCATGGAAAAACCGGAGTCATAAAAAAGATTACCGGTAAAATACAAAGACAGGAACTGTTAGATGTGCAAAAAGCTGATGATGACAATGTCATGAACAGTATTTTCACTTCTTCAGATACAGAAACCAAGGGTTTTTCACTTTTCAGATTTAATGAGCGCGAGATAGAAAGAAATGTGGTTTTGCTATATCATTCACATATATTTGATGTAGAAGGGCAGAATATTTATCTTAAGATTGATGGAAATACAGAACTTGTAAAAGATATATTAGATGGAAAATATGCAGTTTCATATTTTACAGGTAAAGAATTTGAGCCTGTTACACGCGTGCTGAAGGGAGACGATGACAATACTGTCATATTGCAGAAATATTCTCAATGTGCGAAGGTAAGCAGGGAAAAGGAATATTCATGTATAGCTATAGAGGCAAAAGAGCATATTACTGAAAATATTTCAGTTGATTCAATATCATTTTCATCTTCAGGCGATTTACATCCTGTTGATTTTGCAGGAAATGGTAATTCTGATTTTAATGTGAATGAGTTTATGCCATTTGGAAATATGCCTACACTTTATAAGGAATTCTATTTTGGACATGAAGAGTATTTTTCCAAAAAAGGCTCAAGAATAACAGTAAGATTTAATGTAAAATTTGAAGAATTTGTGTCTCGTATGAGTTTGGAAAAAGAAAATGATGAACTGAAAATAATTAAGAGAAAACCGAGGGCAATTTATAATGAGAGTATAGCCGATTCATATATTGATGAAATAACAATTGAATATTTCAATGGAATGGGCTGGAAGAGACTTGAGACAGATTATGATATAAGAAAGATGTTTGCACTAGCAGAAAGCAGAGATTATGAGTTTTCTTTTGAAGTACCCTGGGATTGGGAAGAAAATGTAGAGCTGGGACATCGTTCTCATATGCTTAGAATGAAAATACTAAGATGTGATAACTGTTATTCATCACCATGTATATATCATTATCCTGTGATTATGGACATGCAGGTTAAGTATACCTATAACAGCAGGTTTATGAAGCCTGAGATGGCACAGCGTATTACAGGTACATGTCGTATGGACATTTCAAAAGAGTTCATGGAGGACAGCCCTATAGAACTGTTTATGCGTAATCCTGTTGAAAAAACAACAATGTTTTTGGGATTTGACCGCAAAATAGATAATGGACCGATTGGAATTTATTTTGAAATTGCTGAGGACAGACATTTTTCAGGTAGCAATTTTGAATTTGAATATTCTACTGCGAAGGGATTCAGGCTATTAAAGGTGGAGGATTACACCGGAAGAATGACAAGAAGTGGCATTGTGAGATTTATGCTGCCTGAAGATTTTGCCACTTTTACAGTAGAGGGTGTTGAACGATACTGGATCAGAATGGTAGATATTGATGGTGCATTTGACAGTGGAAAAGGATATTTCCCATATATAAAACATATATATCTGAATGCAGTGGAAGTGCTTAATGTGGAGAGTCATCAAAGGGAGAATTATTATATTGATGAAGTGGTTCCCAATATGAGATTTGGACTAAGCCATAATGATATCTATGATATTGAACTATGGGTAAATGAGATAGGAAGTATATCAAAGGAGGAAATCAATTATTATCTTTCTGAGAGAAGTGATGAATGTGAAGCTGTCTATGACCTTTGGGGAAACATAAGAGAATTCTATATAAAATGGAGTGAGAAAGAAAACTTTTATTTGTCTGATTCCAATGACAGGCATTATGTATTAGACAGGATGACCAGTACAGTAATGTTTGGTGATGGCGTTCATGTCAAAATACCAAGAGTAACCAATTCGATTGCTTTTTTTACCAAGGTCAAGACCAGTAATGGTATTTGGGGAAATGTCGACAAAGGTAAAATAAACGATACAATAAGCTACCTTAGATTTGTTGATTCAATAAAAAACGTAACGCCTGCTTTTGGTGGCTGTAATATTGAAACTGTTGAAGGTGCATTAAGACGGGGTACCAATATAATTGGTTCGCGTAAAAGACTTATAACCATGCAGGATTATGTAAGAGAGATAAAGTCTATTTCAGATACAATTGAACAGGTTTCATGTGTACTTGACCGTAATGCAGACGGTACATATACAGAGTCAGCAATCAATTTTGTAATTTTATTAAAAAAATACCGGGAGACAAGTCTTGCTTTTGAAAGGCTTGCACCACAGATAGAAAAGCATCTTTTGGAACATTGCGAGCATACCATTGCACCTGAAAAAATCAGGATAGTTGAGCCTGTACTGGTAAGAATATCAGTTGATGTATGGTTAAAAAATGAATTGCAGAGAGATGATATTGAAATAAAAGAGCTATTCACTCAAAGTCTTGATGAATTTCTTGATCCAATAGCTTCAAAAAATAATCCGGGCTGGAAAATAGGAAGTATTCCACGTAAGAAACAGATAATGACAAAGGTAAGCCGGATGGATTTAAAATTCAAGATATACAAAATTGTTATTACTGCAAAATATACAGACACATATGGAGTGCATGAGTGTGATATTGAGGCATTGGAGAATAATCCGTATTTTGTTTGTACCAGTGGGGAACATACAATACATTTCATACAAAAATAGGGTAAAATTCGGAGGCATGTATGATAAACGAACCTGCATATAATAGAAAAAAATTTGAAGACTGGATAATAGAAGCAGTACAGGAAATACCGCTTTATTGTGATGAGTGGACAAACTTTAATCCGTCTGACCCGGGTATTACTACATTGGAAAATCTGACAGCACTACAGATTATTCAGGAAAATTATATTAAGCAGCTTCCGACCAGCCTGAGAGAAGATATGCTGCGTATAACGGGATTTAAGAGCGAAGCAGGTAAGTGTGCCAAGGTACTGCTGTCACCGAGTGAAATAGAGTCGGACATTTTGTTGCCTGCCAATCAGAGATTTTATGTAGGTGATGTACCCTTTGAGATAACTAAGGAAGTAAATATAAAAAACAACAGACTTATATATGCGTTTTCAAAGCATAAGGATGAAATAATTGAGCTTGATAACATATTATCTACAGAGTTTCCAATATCACAAAAAATGTTTGGAGATGTGCCTCAAAAGGAGGATGCATTGTATCTGCTAATGGAGAGTGAGCCTGATAGAGAAAGAGATATGATATTGTATTTCAAGCTTGATGACAGCAGAAGAAAAAATGTATCCAATGACAGCATTTTCTCAAAAACTGAATGGCAGTGTTATACCGAAAAGGGATTTGTGACATTTACTGCAAAAGATTTGACAGGAGGTTTTACACACAGTGGCGAGGTAAGGCTTAAATGGAAGGGGATAAAGCCGGCTTACTATGAAGAGGGTGAACACAGGGGATACTGTATAAGATGTGTGTTAAAAGAGGCAGACTATGATATAGCACCCAGTGTATTTAATGTTTATGGTTTTTTGTTTGAGGCATGGCAAAAGCAGTCACAGTCATTGTGTTATACTTTTCCTCAAAAAGATGATATATCTGTACATTGCAATCTGTTCGAAGAAGGATATATCTGGGTATTTTGCAAGGAGGAAGGGGAAAATTTTTACAGGCGGTATAAGGAGGCCGGAAGCTATGACATAAAAGGAAGATTTTTTACAATAGAAAAAACAGGCTTCGGTTCTTTGATATTCAGGTTTGATAAGGAAAGATTCGGTCACGCTCCGGGAATGTTTCCTGATGCCGTCAAGATAGTTACATATAGTGAGATGGTAATGAAAAGCTATGATCTGGGGATTGTGTATGGATATGATGACCAGGAAATACAGCTGCCCTTAAAAAGAGTGATGAATGACAATTTCACATTGATGGCAAGACGTTTAGATGAAAATGGAGATTTCAGATATGATTTTATTAAGCCGATGAGAACCGGCGAGGAGGAACTGGGATACAGACTGGATGAAACAAATGGAAAGATAATTATTTACAATGCCGGAGAGTATCTTGATGCAAGATTGTTTGTTGCAGGACTTGCCACTAATATAGGCAGTGCCGGAAACGTTCTTGAAAATAATGAGTTTATTCCTGAAAAAATAGATGGGGTTAAGTTTATAAATCCGGGAAGAGCCTACGGCGGTACAGACAGGGAGAGTTTTCAGGATGTTAAAAACAGATTTTTACAGGATATTGAAAAACCCTACATCGCTGTCAAGGCATCTGATTATGAGCAGCTTGTAAGAGATATACCTGATATTTGCATTGACAAGGTAAAGGCATCTGTAGATTATGTACACAATACTGTTAATCTGTGTGTAAGACCGGATATTGATTACAGATTTAGTAAATTGTCACCACAGTATATTAATAGAATAAATGAGTATATTGATAAGAGAAGACTCTTAGGAACAGTAATAAATATACGTCAGCCCGAATATGTTTCCGTCACTGTACAGGCAACGATATTTGTGAAGAAACATTTTAAAAACTGTAAAGAAACTGTAGAGTCACTGCTTAGAGAAAAGCTGGATTATATAAACAGTGATGTAGAGTTTGGAGCTACTCTTAGTTATGATGATATATATAATAGTGTGGAAAAGCTTGAATGTGTATCTTATATACGTGATTTTTCAATGTATACTTCAAAGGCAAATCTTGTAAAAATGAAGGAAAATGATATTAGACCTCAGGAGCATGTACTATTGTATCCGGGAGACTTCTATATAGAGTATATCATTGATATAGAGACTTAAAGGGGGATTGGCAATGCCTGGCAGGAGGTATGGTATTTTAGCGAACAGAATAAAAAGAGGCAGTTTTGATGGATTTATATATAAAGAGGGAAACAGTATTGAGACTGTAGGAAGTGCAAATGAGCATATGTTTGCACTTAATGCCATCGATGGTGTTGAAAAGGACAGTATGTGGGGGCGCTTTTTTATGAAGCTTGAAAAGTCACCCAATGTTGTATGCAATGTATATGTATATGCCGGTAATGAAAAGTGCATCTATTATGATTCTGAAAAGATTGATATAGAAGAATTTTTCCATGATAAAAGTAAGTCCATATTCGACAAACGGCGTTTTATAAAAAATACAGGCTGGCAGAGCTTTATTGGTGTCAATGACATATTGCTTTATGGTGTATCAGGAAGATATCTGTTTCTGGTAGTTGAAATTGTTGGAGATGGCACTGCTGTCATTTCTGACATGACTGTCATGTCGTCATATGAAGATTTTTTGGACTTTTTCCCGGAGGTATACAGGGATAGAAATTCTTTTTTTCATAGATTTTTAGCTATTTTTGGCTCGATATATCATGATTTTGAAAAAGACTACAGGAGTGTAAAAGATATTTTTGATTTGGATAAGACACCGACAGTGTTACTGCCGGTATTAGCAGAGTGGATGGGACTTGATTTAAGCGGTAATATACTTGATGAGCATACCACAAGAACCCTTGTAAAGAATGCATATAGTCTTAACCGAATGAAAGGAACCAGAACCGTAATAGAAATTGTTACACAGATTATTCTTGGTGAAAAGCCTACTATTGTTGAAAATAATATTCTGCGTGACAATGAAAAATCAGGCATATTAAAGGATGAGATATCCAAATATTATGGAAACAGCAGATATGATGTAACGGTAATGATACATAAAAATATTGATGATGAGAAAAAAATTCAATATTCCTTCATATTGAATCAGTTTATTCCCATAAGATGCAGGCTGCATATTGTTTATCTAAATGACAGGAGTGTGCTTGATGAGTACACATACCTTGATGTTAATGCAGAGATATATGAAAAGGGTGAGGCTGTACTTGACAATAAGGTTGGAATAGATAATTACATAGCATTAGAAGAATAGATGTAATTGTATTTGTGAAAGGTGGTTAGTAGTACATGAAGTATGAAGAAATAAAAAGTGAAAACAGTATTACATTAAAGGTTGAGGGGCGTATTGACGCATTGGCATCCCCGGAGCTTCAAAACGAGATATTACTCTGTCTGCAGAAAATGCCGGTTCTGCATGTAGATTTTACAAATGTTGAATATATTTCAAGTGCCGGTTTAAGAGTTCTTTTACTGGGGCATAAGACTGCAACATCAAAGGGCGGCAAAATGACTGTACATAATATTAACAGCATAGTTTCTGACATATTAAAGACAACAGGATTTGATAAATTTATTAATATAGTATGAAAAGAACTTCTGCTCAGAGCAAAGGCTCTTTCGCGAAGAAGTTCTATGTTTCATACTTGGAAAAAGCTAAAGCTTTTTCATTACTATTTGTAACTCTGCAAAGCGTAATTATGCAGGATTAATATATAATATCTCTTACAGACAGTAAAAGGCGTATGGAAATAAATAATAAACAAAAGAATAGAAATAAACTAAGTAATTCTCAATTTAATGATGAAGAAGAAACTATGACATATATGTCAGAAATAAAAAAAGTGTCTTATATTAATACACAGGAAGATGTTTTCAAGAGTGTATTTAATGGGATAAACAGTCAAAAGAGTGTATTCGACCGAAGTGCGGTTTTTGATACACACATAAAGAACAGGGGATAGATTTGATGATATTTGACGAAATGCTTAAAACACAACCGTTTTCGGGATATAGTGAATATATGGATTATCTGTTTATCTGTGTCAATACCTGTATTGATGAATACCTCAAAAAGATGAAAGAGATATTTGCATCTCAACAGGGTGGGTATAAAAATGTTTTATATCCTGACCTTGAACTTGTTCATGATATGTGCAAGGAGCATATGAACAATTTTGAACAGATTATTAATGATAAGGATGGAATTAAAGAGTCGGACAGCTTTGATTCAGAGGATTCCTTTTCAGAGGAAATGGACGAAGAGTTATTAGAATTGTTGGATTGTTTTTCCAGTGATTCATCTGATGCTTCAGATGAAATAGATTCAAATGAAGAAGATTCAAATAATACAGGCAGTAATGATATGTTGCATAAATCAGCTTTGTTAACTGCTGAGGAAATGCTGGAGTATATTAATTCAAGAGCAGATTTGAGTATAGATAACAAAGTTAGCATTCCATTTTATGAAATATGTAAAAAGCTTGAATTTGATAATTTTACATGTTTTTGTTTTGCCTGCGGTATTTTAGCATCTACACAGACCGATTATGCAAGTATTTTTCAGGTAATAAATGAAAATGGAAATATGACGATGCCAACTATAGAGTCTGCTGCAAAGCTCTATTTTGGAAGTAGGTTTACTATTTCGAGTGCTTATGGCAGCATGTCTGTATGTCTTGAACAGCTTGGCTCAATACTCGACCTGAATATTCATGGAAATATGCCGTTTGCAACACTTATATCACCTGACAAACGTGTAATAGACTATCTCTTTGGTAAAAATCCAAATAAAATTGATGAAAAATATGTGAGATTTTTTAATATGCTTACTGATGATAAACCACTTGATCCGATTATGGCTAACGCACATTTGCTTGAAGCAATGGAGATATCCTATAAGGAAGGTGTACGGATATTATCATTCTATGGTGATGAAGGAAGTGGAAGAAAATTCTTTGTGAGGAATTTTTGCAGAAATAATGGAATACAGGCAATATCCGTTAATTGTAAAAAGCTTTTTGCATATGATTTCCAATTTGTTGAAAAAGCGATATGGGCAGTTACCCGTGAATGTATTCTTACAAATTCCTGCTGTTGTCTGGAACAGTTACAGTACAGGGAAGAAGAAAAAGAAAAATTTCAGGGATATATGGATCTTGCATTTGCAAAATTAAATCATAAAGACATTCTTGTATTTGCGCTTAGCAAAGATCTGATTGATTTAAGAGAGATAACAAGACTTGAATTTACACAGATAGAATTGACTACTCCTACAATGACAGAGCGTGATGAATGTTGGAAATATTTTGCAAAGGATTATGCATTGGATGATGATGTGGATTTGTCAGAAATGGCTGCCAAATTTCTATTTACACCAGGCAAGGTAAAGGGTGCTCTTCATCAGGCAAGAAGTCTTGCCACAATGAATAAGGATATATTGATAAAAAGAGAATTTCTTTTTAAAGGGTGCAATATGCAGATGTCCTCTGAGCTTAACCAGAAGGCAACCAGAGTAGATGCGAAATTTGGGTTTGATGACATTGTAATGAACGCTGACCAGCGGGAAACTGTAATGCATGCAATTGAACAGATGAAGTTTAAAAAGCAGGTATATGAGAATTGGAATTATATGAAGAAATATCCGTATGGTCGTGGACTTACGGTATTGCTGTTTGGAGCACCGGGTACAGGTAAATCAATGATGGCACAGGTGTTGGCTCATGAACTTAACCTTGAATTATATCGCGTTGATATATCAAAGGTAGTTGATAAGTATGTTGGTGAAACAGAGAAATCTCTTTCAATGATATTCAGAGAAGCCAAAAAATGCAATGTAGTGTTATTCTTTGACGAATGTGATACTATCTTTGCAAAACGTTCAGATGATGGTGGTTCCAATCAGGCTTCTGCAAATAATAAAACGGCACTTTTATTACAGGAAATGGAAGCTTATGATGGTGTATGCGTACTGGCAACAAATTATAAACATAATATTGACCCTGCATTTTTCAGACGTATGAAATATATTGTGGAATTTCAGTTTCCTGATCCTGACACCAGAGAGATGCTATGGAGAACTACTATACCAAAGGATACACCTCTGGCGGAGGATGTTGATATCAGATTTCTTGCAGAAAGATTTGAATTTGCCGGTGGTAATATAAAGAACTGCATTTTAAATGCAGCATTTCTTGCAGCTGCAGATGGTGATGGCAAGCAAGTGCATATGAAGCATTATCTGCTTGCGATAAAATATGAATTTGTAAAAACCGGAAAGGTATTTACCAGAGCAGATTTTGAGCCATATGCAAGTCAGATTGGATTAGTATAAAAGAGGGGAATTTTAGAGAGGAGTTCTTTGATGGATAATGAACTTATTAAACCGGTTGAGCTTATTTCAATCTATTTTCCACAGCTTGATGAGAACGGATTTGAAAATGATAAAGAAGAAATGCAGCTCTGGGAACGATTTGTTGATCTTATCTGTATGATAAGAATTTTTGAGAAAGAGCAAAAGCTTGAGGGTTTTGACAACAGAGTAGGGGTACGACCGGAATATGACAGATTACTTGGTATGGTGCAGCCACATGAAAAGTCAGAATTTGAGGGCTTTGGACAGCTTCGACATATATTTGCAACACTTATTATGAAAGAAAATGAGGCGTATGAGGATGGAACATATCCTGTTTTAAATCCATTCTGTACAACAGGAATGTTAGAGCCTGTGGAGTTTATGGCATTTTTATTAAGTTATATGGTTGACAGAAACAGAAAATATGAAAATCTGTTTGCCGAGTTGCAGAATGAAAAGGTTATTACCAAACCTACAATTGGATTAGTGATTGATTTATGTGCATTATTTTTGACCGAGGATGAAAATTCAGTTGCATTGCTTTTGCAGGAGGATACGCTTTTAAACAGACTTATTCTGGAGAAAATGCCTGATGAACCACACCGCTCAAGACTGTCCAAAGTAGTAAGCTTGTCCAGAAGAATACTGCAGACACTTAACCGAGAAAACATATCTTTAGGGCAGGCAAGTAGTTGCATGGAGTTACTATGGCCATTGGCTGAACATGAAATCAGATTACATTATACCAAAGATATAGAAGAGCTTCTAAATATTTATAATAAATTATCAAATGAAAATGACGGTGGTGTCATTTTGCTTAGAGGACAGAAAGGAATCGGGAAAAAATTTCTTCTTCGCTCAATGATGACAGTTACAGGAACCGGTGTGATAAAAATAGATATCTGTAAGCTGTTATCTTATCCTGTTGAGATAATGGAAGACTGGATGCGAATGCTTGTCACAAAATGCATATTTGATGAAATGATAGTTTATCTTGAGGTTGATGGTGAAGTCACTTTTGATGAAGAGACAAAGATGATAAGATTCATTACGTTTTTGCAGGATTATCTTCCGGTTATTGTGATGGGAGGAGAGGATTCATTATCACCAAGAATAAAACCCTCAGGACTCATATTGGAGATGAAGCTTGAAACTCCGGGTAGAGGACTTCAAAAAGACTTCTGGAAATATTTTGCTCAAACCGAGCAGGTGGTATTTGATGATGAAATAAATCTTGATGAAATTGTATCAGTATTTAATCTTACACCACAAAAGATACATCAGGTAATAAGTAGTGCCATAACCGGTGCAGAAATAAGAGAAGGACACTATTATGTTGATAAATTGTTACTTCAGACTTATATACGAAGAAACTGTTCCATGGCATTTAATCAGTATGCTACAAGGCTTGAGAGCAATTTCAGGAAAGAAGATCTGCAGCTTAATGAGTCTGCAAGACAGATGATTGAAAAAGTATATAACAGAGTAAAGTATAAAAGAATAGTCAATGAAGAATTTGGATTTGATAAGAAGCTGTCATATGGCAGAGGTATAGTAGTCGCTTTATTTGGACCACCGGGTACAGGTAAGACTATGGCTGCACAGGTAATAGCCAATGAACTTGGTATGGATATTTATCGTATTGACCTTTCTCAAATAGGAAGTAAGTATATTGGAGAGACTGAGAAGAATCTTTCGGCAGTATTTGAAGCAGCAAAATACTCAAATGCAATATTGTTTTTTGATGAAGCTGATGCTCTATTTGCAAAAAGAACATCTGTATCAAACTCAAATGACAAGCACGCAAATGCAGAAACTGCATTTTTGCTTCAGAAGATGGAGGAATATTCAGGCATATCTATTTTGGCAACAAATGTAATGAACAACTTTGATGATGCATTTAAGCGCAGAATTACATTTATGATACCAATTGAGACTCTTGATGAAGAAGGACGCCTCGAGCTTTGGGAGAAAATATTCCCCAAAGAAGCTCCACTTGCAGCAGATGTAGACTTTGAGAGATATGCAAGGGTAGCTGTCATGAATGGAAGTAATATAAAGTCAGCAGCGATACATGCTGCATATGCGGCGGCGGCTAAAAACAGTGAAATAACAGACCATGATTTGGTACAGGCAATTGATGAAGAATACAGAAGGTTGGGACACACGAGTATTATTAGTGAATTGGAGATGGGATAATGGAAAATTTAACGCTTTCATCTTTGAGACAAGAGAATACAAAAGAAAACAGAAATAAGATGTCGGCTGCTAATCTTGCGGCTCTTACATATTTGCAGGGAGAGCAGGAAACAGCCGAATTTTCTTCAAAAGCCGGACAATCGGATTCGGATATATCTTTTATGAACAATGTTCAGGAAAGAAGAAAAAAAGGTATATCAGGTTTTTTTAGTAACAAATTCAATTGGATAAAATACAATACAGCAGGTGTTTTTTCACAGAAGATTGAGTTTGATGTAAATGGTACCAGATTTGAAGGACATGCTCGTCATTCTGTATATGGCGGACCTGTTCCGATTGGCAAAGGGCTTGTAATTAACATGCAGGATACCTCTCTTATTGGTGATGATACCAGTCGGGGTGGAGCGTTTATGCGTGGCGATTCAATTGAGCCACAGCTTATCTATTATAATGATAAGACAAATGTAATGTCAGAAATACCACTCAAGGTAGATAAGTCTGTTTTTCGTATAAGACAGAATGAAATCAGGCTTGAATCCCATGAGAGTATTCAAATCCCTACTTTAAAAGGTAATAAAGCCGTTATTAAAGCAGACGGAGTTTTAGTTTCGGAAAAAGGTGCCAAACTGATAAATCCGGTAGGCGAAACAGATAGTAAGCAAAACCAAAAAGAAACAGTTGAATATGAGACAGCCCAAATAGGTGAGAATGGGCTTGAAGTCAGTAAAGCTTTGGATAGTGCTGAAAATGAAAAAAATAATATAATAAATAAGAAATCTGAAAATAAATCTGACTCGTCTGAAGCTGAATATACAGAAGATGATTTAAAAATGCTTGAAGAGGATGAAGAGCAGCAGAAGCCTGTATCCTCCTACAATTTGTTAAGTAAGAAGAAAAATATATCGTCAGTCGAGAATGTTAAGCCAAAAAAAGCAAAAGAAGAAAGCAAAGAAGAATCAACTGAAAAAACACAAGAAGCAGCAACAGAAGAAAAGAAAGCAGAAACGCAAGGGGAATCAACAGAAGAAAAGAAAGCAGCAGAAACAAAAGAGAAATCAACAGAAGAAAAAGAGGAAGAAAAGGATTGGAAAAGCATTGTTTTAGAAAAATTTACCAAACCGGGAGATTTTTTTGAAACGATAACAAAGCTTGCAGATAATGTATCTGAAAAGACAAAACTGGTTGTCGAAATTGCGACTAACATGGAGTCTTTAAAGGAATATGCAAATGTGATTGTGGCTAATGATGGTAAGAGCACAGGCTATATCGATAAAATGGATATTGTCAATGAGGAAGTAAAAAAAGCTATATCACAATATAATGAAATAGTTGAATATATTGATAATATTATTTCTTTTGGACAGTATTTGAAGGGACTTCTCGGTGGCAGCACATCAGGTGAATATGCTCAGAAAGGAAAGCTTACATGGGCTGTTTTATATAAGCTTTTTTCAGGTCAGGATGTAAATGATAATAAAGGTATATATGAGTTTGCGGGTATTGAGTATGGAGGTGAACAAAAAAAAGTCAAAGAGGACAAGTTGTGGAATCCTGTAGGAGCAAAAATAATTATACTTCCGGGTCTTGTTGGTTTTATATCTTTAAAACCGGATTTTGATTTCAATTTATCAAATAAGTATTCGTTTGACGTAAATTTATCAAAGAGTAATTCGGAGTTGGTGGCTGATGCATTAAAGGCATGGGATAGTGTAGGAAATATTCCTTCAAGAATTTATGATGTTTTGAAAACGACTTTGACAAGTGTAAAGATTGTTGCAAAAGATAAAGTAAGTGCAAAGGGCTCATTATCAGCAGACTTGGTGGCAGGTATAAAGATGGGGGTAGGTATGCTGTTTGAAGGAGAGGCAGCAATTCATGCATTATTAAAGCTTGCCGGTGCTATGGAGGATGATACGTTTTTTAGTTTGGAGGGGTCACATGAAATAGATTTGTCACAGTTTCCCAATCCGGTAAAAATGATGTCTCATGGTGCTACGCAGTTAAAGCTGGATGCAGCACTTGGAATAAATGCCGGCATAAAAACTGTAGGCTCAATAAAATCAGAGCTTTTTGGTGTAAATAAACAATTGTGGGATTATACAGTATTTTCATGGGATCTTGCGAAGCTGAATTTTGGAGGCACGATTAAGAAAAATGCTAACGATAGTATACTTGATTCAAGGATAATAAGTAAGGCATTTTCTGTGGAAGTCTTACATAATCAGATAAAGGATGCGACTACAGAGGAGAATCAGTATGGATTCAAAATATCACCGGCAAATGCTGATATTCAGAAAGCAATCAGTAACAGTGAAGAAGTTCAGGAAAAATCAGACTCAGAGGAGATAAAGAAACAGCTTGCAAGCGCATTGAATGAGAATGCCACTGAGGAGGATATTCAGAAGGCTTTGGAACAGTATCATAAGCTTATTTTGGAACAAAATGATGCTCTGTTATTATTGGAAAGATTAAAAAATTATGCCCAAAAAGATCCTGCTTATGTGGATAATATGCTGGAGGCAGATATTGGCATAAGCAGACATGAGGATGTTTTGCAGCGAATGGAAGAGGTAAAGAGCAAGATGTCCGAGAAGGAATTAACTGAAAAAGGAGAGCTGGAATACTACAAAATAAGAATGAATGGAGGTTATTTCCATGACAGGGCAGCTACCAGGGGATACAAAAAGAAACGAAATGATGAAATTGAAAGTGAGGCACGAAGACGAGTAATAACTAAAAAAGCGTTGATTGAGCTTGAAGAGGAAAAAATGCGAAGAGCGAATGAAAGTGAAAAAAATATAATAAATTCGCTTGAAACGTATATTACTTCAAATAAAATAAAGAACCGAGATGTTGAAAATCAGGGATTTATTGATTATTATAAACAGATTCGAGGCAAAGAGACCAACTTCTTTATGAATATTTTTAATTCAGTAACCGGAAAGTCCAAAAATGAGATGTTCGGACTCAGGCATAATATGAGTGAAATGGCTTCACTTGAGGAACTGAAAACATTTGAGACGGAAAAAAGAAAAGATGCTTTGGATAAACATGTGGAGAAATATGCACAACGAATAACAGATCTTAAAGACAAGCTTAAAGAGTGTGGAATTGATGAAAACTATGATAAGCCTAATGCAAAATTTCAGGAATATTATGAAACTAAATATGGAAAAGATTATTTGAGCTCATTTAGTGAATTTGATCCAAGTGCATATACTCTTGATAATGTGCTTGATTATCAAAAACAGACATTTATGAATGACCGATATTCAGGCAAAAATTTCCGTATTATGGAAGAATTGCAAAAAATAAAAGATCAAATGGATTCAGAAAAAGACGAGAAAAGAAAAAAACAACTTCTGGTAAAGGCAAAATTTGTATTTCTCGGACCAGACGGGTATTCTCTAAGGGAACTGGAAAATCAGGCATTTCGTGTAGCCACTATTCAGGATATAATTGATTTTGAAGCACAGCGTGTAGACAATATCAACAATATGGATATCAAAAATATGACTGATTTAGGAGTAAGCGGAAAGAATGTTTTAGATGATGTAATTTATAATATCCAGGGAGTAAAAAAAGGTGCAAAAAATCTGTTTGGAAATATAAAAGATGCATGGACAATGAAGCATCTTAATCCTATGCGACTTAAACTTTATGAGCTTTCCGGGCTTAATGTTGAGCTTATAAAAAAAGGTGGCAAAGAGGCTAATGCTGAAATAGAGCATTTTGATCCATCAAAGGTATTTCCACTTCTGCAAAAGGAGATAGAGAATGGAAATATAAATCCTGAGGAAATATTTAAAAGAGTAGATTTGGTTGGTGGAGTACTTGATTTTGCGATTACAAACCAAAAGCGAATTGAAGATATTAAGGCTAATGTTTCAGTTGAATATCTGATAGAATATGAGCGTTCAAAAGTAAAGAAATACACAAATATATATGAGAGTAGTAAGCATTATAAGCATGAAAACAGGCTGAATTATCTGTTACAACAGCAAAAAGCAATTGATGCGGTCAGGTCAGTTAAGGAAAAGCAGGAGATTACCAAAAAAGTCAGGGATTTTTATTTTAGCGGAAAACTCGATTATATGCTTGATAAAAAGCGACTTTTAACAGATGACGAAAAGGCTATGAAGCCGCAGCTTGATGATAAGACAGGTTTTCTTAATGAGGCAAAAAAAGGCTTTATCATAGGTGAAGATGGTAAAAAATATTATGATCCAGGTATACTTATGGCAATGCTTAATTCTATTGCCGGTGATGCGACCTCAGAATATGAAGAACGACTGGACAAACTTAAAGACCTTCAAAAGAACAATATTAGTGATACTCATGCATATGATGCATATCTTAATATGGGCGGAGGTCGTGCCTTTAGACAGTATTTCAATAAGAAAATGGCTGATTCGAAGTTTGCTGATATGAAGATTGATCAGATGATACGGTTTGCAAAAGAACAGTTGCGCATTTCTTCGAGAAATGAAACTATGCAGAAGAAAGACACAACTCATATGAACCGATATGCGAAATTAGGAGACAAAGTAAATACTATATTTGGAAGTATTAAGTCTACTGCTAAACGCTGGGGAAGCCGAATATCGGATTATTTTAACAGAAAGTTCAAACCGATGTCAAAGGATGTGATTTCCGGGCAGGAGTCTTACCAAAATTTCCGGGGAGGCGATTACGAACAGTTTCAGGCACTTTTAGATTTAAAGGAGGCTGTCTCTTCCGGAAAAATTGAAAGTGCAAGTCCTGATAAGGTAAAGGCAATATTAAGCAAATACAATTCTTCTATTATGAAAGGCGATGGGTTTAAAGAATTTTTAAGAAAGAGAGTTATTGCAAATGTAGTCACTCCAAAAACTATAATGGATTATGTCAAGTCAAAGAAGGATGAATTGCCTGATGAAGTCAAGGCTGCGGACAAAGCACTTGAAATCCTTAATGGTGGTTCAGATCCTGAGAATAAGCTTAGTGAGACCGAGATACGCACTGCATACCGTAAAGAATATATGTCAAGAGAAAAGGCTAAACATAACTTTATTGTAAATGCGTACAAAACTGTAAGGGGTACTATGACTACGGATGCAGACCGACATTTTAGAGAGCGCAATAACAAGGGATATACTCCAAATGTAATAATTAATTATCAGAAGACCATTTTGCAGCAGGTTAATAAAAAGTATGTTGACCGTATAGAAGCATTGAAGTCAGCAAATTCTGATGAAGAGGCAGTAAAGGAATATATCAGAAAAAATGGGGATAAAGGAATTTTAAAGAAGCTTAATCACGAATATGAGCTTTCTAAGTTATCAATACAATCAAGTGCTTACCACGGAGGCTTTAAATCAGGCTTTGCTTCTGCAATGGAGTTTGAAAAATCAAGACTTGAATTTTACCAAAAGAAGAAGCAATTGGCATTACTGCCACAGAATAAGATTAATAAGCAGAGTAGCATATTGAGAATATCTATAAAGAAGAATGAAGAGACTAAGAATAAACTTCAGAATCTGCTTGCAAGAATGCGCGGTGCTAAGAAAACAAAAACAGCTTAAGTTTCAGCAGTATATAAGCATTAAAATGGTGGTCATTCATGCCTTGCCGTAAAAAGTTATTGCTAACATTATTAAAAAAGTGTATAATCCTTCTGAAAAGTAACGATTTTTAAGCCGCCAAAGCGGCAGAATGAGAGGAAATAATGAGTAAAAAAACCACAGTATTAATGATTCTTGACGGTTATGGATTAAATGACAGAGCAGATCACAATGCAGTAGCTATCGCAAAGACTCCTGTAATGGACAAGCTCATGAAGGAATATCCTTTTGTTAGAGGTAATGCAAGTGGAATGGCAGTAGGTCTTCCAGAGGGACAGATGGGTAATTCAGAGGTTGGTCACCTTAATATGGGTGCCGGTCGTATTGTTTATCAGGAGCTTACAAGAATCACAAAGGAAATTCAGGATGGAACATTCTTTGAGAATCCTGCATTAATGGAAGCAGTAAATAACTGTAAGGAAAAAGATTCTGCACTTCATTTCTTCGGACTTTTGTCAGATGGTGGTGTGCATAGCCACAATACACATCTTTACGGTTTATTAGAGTTAGCTAAGAGAAATGGTATTTCAAAAGTATATGTACATGGTTTTCTTGATGGACGTGATACACCACCAGCTTCAGGAAAAGAATTTGCAGAGCAGTTAGAAGCAAAGATGAGTGAAATCGGTGTTGGTAAGATTGCTTCTGTTATGGGACGTTATTATGCAATGGACAGAGATAATAACTATGACCGTGTTCAGTTAGCATACGAAGCCATGACACAGGGAAAAGGCGAGACAGCAGTAAGTGGTCCTGCAGCTATCCAGCAGTCATATGACAATGATAAGACAGATGAATTCGTTCTTCCTACAGTTGTAGTTGAAGACGGACAGCCGGTTGGTCTTATTAAAGATGGTGATTCGGTAGTATTTTACAATTTCAGACCTGACAGAGCAAGAGAGATAACAAGAGCTTTCTGTGATGATGATTTCAAAGGATTTGACAGAGAGAGACTTGATATCAAATTTGTTTGCTTCTCAGATTATGATCCAACTATTCCAAATAAGTCAGTAGCATTTAACAAGATTGCCGTTACAAATACATTTGGTGAGTGGCTTGCAGCAAACAACATGACCCAGGCAAGAATAGCTGAGACAGAAAAATATGCTCATGTTACATTCTTCTTTAACGGTGGTGTTGAAGAGCCTAACAAGGGTGAGGAAAGAGTACTTGTAGCTTCTCCTAAGGATGTAGCTACTTATGACTTAAAGCCACAGATGAGTGCTTACGAAGTATGTGATAAGCTTACAGCTGCTATAAAGTCTGGTGAGTACGATGTTATTATCATCAACTTTGCAAATCCTGATATGGTTGGTCATACAGGTGTTGAAGAAGCAGCAATCAAGGCTGTTGAAGTAGTAGATGAATGTGTAGGAAAAGCACTTGATGCGATACTTGAGGTTAATGGTACAATGTTTATCTGTGCTGATCATGGTAATGCAGAACAGCTTGTTGATTATGAGACAGGCGCACCATTTACAGCTCACACAACAAATCAGGTTCCATTTATTCTTGTAAACTATGATCCTGCATATACATTAAGAGAGAATGGATGTCTTGCTGATATCGTTCCTACTCTTATTGAAACAATGGGAATGCAGAAGCCTGTTGAGATGACTGGTGAGTCATTATTGATTAAAAAATAATCAAAAAAATTAAAAAGCACTGGTAATTTAATAAAAACTTGATTATATTCAGAAAATAATGCTATAATGTTTATATAATCAATACTAAAACAATCCATATTAATTTATTAATATGGATTGTTTTATAGGGGGACAAGAGTGGTGGTATTGTATATGAAGATTAGTTATAACGTATTAATTATCAGTATTTTACTTATATGTATATGGTTTTCTGCTATAGTGATAAAGAAAAACGTAAAGTATAAGAAGATATTTATGATGCTGATGGTTTCAGCCATAGCATTTTATCTTACGCACATAACAGAAAATGTTATGTTGTATAATGTTGGAAGATTTTCCGACAATATAATATTTATTGAACGGGCGATTCATTTTGTTCTGTTGGGACAAGTGTATAGTTTCTTTGCATATGTTATGGTAAATATAGTTGACCATGTAGAATACTATAATATGCCTAAGAGGATGCTGCTGTTCTGGCCGGTTATCATTTTGGATATTCTTATATTAACCTCTCAGTTTACGCATTTGATAATATATGTTCAGGGTGGAATTTTGTATCAGGGACCATTATTTTTCCTGACAATCATGCTTAGGGATGCATACGGTCTTTTTGCACTGGTAAGAGGATATATGAAGCGTGAGCTTTTACCACCTATATTTGGCAGAAGCATACGAATGATTTTTGGATTTTCAGTAGTATATCTTTTGGTCTATCTTTTTACAGGAGACGACTCTTACAGTTATTCAATAATACTGTTTGAACTTTTAGTATTACAGTTAGCACTTCTTGTAGTTGAGTTTTATAAGGAAAATATCACAGGACTGTTTAATGTTGAGGCATTTAATGAGTATATTGAAAAGCATTTAAAGAGAGAAAAATGTAAGAGTATTTATCTTATAAAGTTAAAAAATTATGATTATCTCGATGACAGCTATAGCTCAGAAAATCTGCAGCTGGTTGTAAAGAATATTTCAGAGATATTAAAGAAGTCCACAATGATTTCAGCAATATTCTATCTTGGAAATGGCAGATATGCCATGATAGTTGGAAAGAAAGAAAACTTTGATGAGAAAGCCTTCTTTGATAACCTGAGAGAAAATATTTCGACCCCGTTTGATTTTGGTGGAGCGATGATTCAGCTTAGTCTTTTTGTTGCAGTCATGAATATGACTAATGGAAAGATAAATGCTAATAATTTCAACAAGTATTTTAGCGCATGTGATGAGATGAGATACCGCTCTGAAGATATAATTGAAGTTATCCAGGGAGACAGCTTTGGTATACATCAGCTTCAGCGATACAGAGATGTTGAAGAGGCTATCGAAAGAGCACTTGTTGAAAAAGAATTTAAGATGTTCTATCAGCCAATTGTTTCTACTGAAACAGGCAAGGTAATATCAGCCGAGGCTCTTATAAGATTAAATGACCGTATACTTGGTTTTATTTCTCCTGAGGAGTTTATTCCTATTTCTGAAACTAATGGAAAGATACTTGAAATCAGTGAATTTGTAATTGACAGTGTATTCAAGTTTGTAAGTGACCATGATATAAAAGCTTACGGTATGAAATTTATTGAAATGAACCTTTCTGTTGTTCAGTGTATGGATAAAAATCTGGCTGAGAAGCTTGAATATTATCTGCAAAAATACAATATTGATCCTACACAGATTAATCTTGAAATTACGGAAACAGCAACAAATTTTGATGAAAACAGTTTAAAAGAGCAGATTATGAATATTAAGAAGCTTGGATTTACCTTTTCGCTTGACGATTATGGTACCGGTTATTCAAATCTTGTAAGGGTATTGGAATATCCGGTTGACATTATTAAGCTTGATAAGAGTCTGGTATGGTCTGCATTTACTGACAACGACAGCTTTATTACTATAAAGAACCTTATCTCCATGTTCCATGATGTGCGCAGGAAGCTGGTAGCAGAGGGTGTTGAAAGTCAGGAGCAGATGGATTCTCTTACTGAGATGGGATGTGATTATTTACAGGGTTATTTCTATTCAAAGGCTGTTGAAGAAATGGAGTTTGTCACATTTGTACAAAGATTTAACGCAGGTGTTAAATTAAGAGGAATAGATGGCGGATTACAGCAATAAAAAATAACGGATGCGTAGCATCCGTTATTTTTTACTTTATGAGGAAATAAATCCCCTCCTACTCGATTGTTAGTTAAATCCTTCAATTGAAAATCTAACCGCATTTACAGGTACATTAAGCTCGGTTTTATATATTCTGTTTTTGGAAAGTGAATTGCAGAACAGATGTGTTTTTGAAATCACATTTCCGGCAGCATCATAGAAGTAACCATAGCAACCCCATTTATTATAATCCTTGTCATCATATGCTACGCACTGATAATTAACTGTCATTATATATTTGAAATCGTTGAAATTTGTGTAAGTAAAGTCATATGGTTCAAATGAATAACCAACAAGTTTGCAGTAATTTTTTCGATTTGTACCGAGTTTTGCAGGTGCATCAACAATAAGAGCAGAGGCATTTATGGTTAAGTATGCAACTATTGCAGGGTTATCCATATTGTAAACTGCGACAACAGTAGTTCCGGCGTTTTTGTAGTCTATCTGAAATGCGGCAGCATTTGCAGCATATGCAATGGGAGTTACTGTGACTACATTGGCATCGGCAACTACACATGTAAGTCTTGAAGCATCAAAACCCTCAGCCATCACAGCAGTAAATGTAGTTGTAGCACCTTCGGTAATAGTGATATTATCGGTTGAAAGGATTACACCGTTACCAATACTTTCTTTTGCCATTGCAGGAATTTGTGGAGCTGCACAGACGCTGGTGAAAATGGTCGCAACAGCTAATGCCGAACAAATAAATTTCTTAAATCTAAGTTTCATGCTTTTTCTCCATTTCTTACTTATTTGTTTTTTTATAGTATATATTTTTTGTTTTTAAATAACAAGTTTAAAATCTATAAAATAAAAATAAAATAATTATTAACCTACTTTAAAAATAGGATATTATATTTTAAAATGAATTTAAAAAAAGATAAATTATTACATATATTTACGGAAAGGCATGGTAAAGTATGAAAAAGAAACATGGTAGTTTTGCTTTGGTTTTAAGTGCGGCTCTTATTGCTTCTTCATTGTCAGGCTGTAATAAACAGACTGTTGAGGAATTGGTAGAGGATGTAGCTGTTGTTGAGGTTCAAAACCCTGTTGTGGGAGATTTGAAACTCAGTAGTGATTTTATAGCAACTATAAGTCCTGATGAGTCTGTATATGT
>JAFPAQ010000251.1 GCA_017424235.1 Lachnospiraceae bacterium
ATATTCATTCATTGCGTCAATATCATCCTGCAGCATTGCACTGATAAAGTCATTGTAATCTCCCTTTGAATTTTTGAACCATCCGCGCACCATTGTTTCAAACATGAGTCGTACTTCATGGTTCGTAAGAGTCAGCTCATACATCTGTTCTGCTCCGTACTCCAGTAATTCCAGATCATCATATGAAATGACTTTCAGATAACCACTTGCAAGCAGCAGGCTCCAGATTGCATCTTCATTGCCGTCA
Organism: Lachnospiraceae bacterium; assembly: GCA_017424235.1. Taxonomy (GTDB): domain Bacteria; phylum Bacillota; class Clostridia; order Lachnospirales; family Lachnospiraceae; genus COE1. The sequence continues at coordinate 248 of JAFPAQ010000251.1, forward strand.
AGCTGATTATACACAATCTGCTCGTCAATAGGAGTTTTTATTGTCTCACCACTCAAAAGTCGTTCAAAGCTTTCCTTGACTCTGCGGTTTCCTTCACGCAACAGCTTTCCTACCAGGCTGTTGGAGCTGGTATTTGCCCAGTAGGTCATAAATGTTCCTTTATCAATGAAATTCAGAATCGACCAGGGATTGTAGATATCATTGTGCTGTCCGAAAGTAAACCCATCATACCATTGCTTTACCTTCTCCTTTTGTTCAGAAAGACTACATTCATCCAGTGCAGAAAACACTTCTTCCTCAGTAAATCCAAAGGATGTGGCATACTTGTCAGAGGTCGTTGTGACGACTTCAAGATTGTTCAAATCTGAAAATATAGATTCTTTCGATACTCTTGTGATACCTGTCATAATGCCGCGTTCAAGCCATGGATTAGTCTTGAAGGTGGAGTTGAAGAGGCTTCTGGTAAATGCCACCAGCTCATCCCAGAAGCCATTTACCCATGCTTCCTGCATAGGCGTATCATATTCATCCATTAAAATGATGACCTTTTTGCCGTAATATCGGTACAGATAACCGGATAACTGGTACAATGCCAGGGGTGCATCATGCTCACTCATGTTAGCTTTCATTTCTTCAAAGTAATCAATTTCAGATTTTGACAATACACCACTGCCTGTTAAAAAAGAATTTTTTTCATAGAGATTTTTTAATAGCTGTCGAATCCGGCAAGACGTTGTTTCAAAATTCGTTTCCTTCACATTTGCAAAGGACAGACTGATGACCGGATATGTCCCTTGTATCTGTCTGTATTTCTCATTCTCCCATATAGAAAGCCCCTCAAACAAATCGCTGCGATTGGCATAATCTACGGAAAAGAACTGCTCGACCATGCTCATGTTGAGCGTCTTTCCAAAGCGGCGCGGTCGGGTGATGAGCGTAACATCATCTCCATTATCCCACCATTCTCTGATAAAATCTGTCTTATCCACATAAAAAACATTTCGTGTCCTGACTTTTTCAAAATCCTGCAATCCGATTGCCACCGTTCTAGCCATATCATCATACCTCCCATTCAAGAATTCACCATATAAACTCTTTCCCTTAGTATATCGGATTTGGGAACAAATTACAATCAACGCATGATTTTTGATTGTGTTGTGTATAGCCTGCCCAATGTTACTGTACACAGGTAGTATCCCGCGAGGCGTTTTCAGAATGAAAACCCGAGTTATGCAGGCGCCAAATTAAGCTTTAGCTTAATTTGTGTGCATAATTGTTACGTTCACGAGGTACGAGTGAACAGTAACTGCCCAATAGAAATAGCAGGATACCACTATGTGATATCCTGCTACATTTTAAATAATACTCTCTATCGACACATTTTTAAGATTTGAAAGTGCCATAATATTGTTATAATACTGCTCCTGAAGATTTATGATTTCATTATTGTTAGTTCTTATAACAGGTCTTGAATAACTTCCCTGATTAATGAAAATTACATTTCCTTCCATTCCATTGCTTAGAGTAACTGTGTGGTTTAGATAAGAATTTGCCACATTTTCGAGGAATGTAAGCATATATTTCATATCATATTTCTGTATGCCGTCATCTTCAAAAAATTTGATAACTGAGAAAGGACACATTGCAGAGCGATAAACTCTTTCGCTTGTCATTGCATCAAAGATATCAGCTATTGTGACAATCTTTGAAAATTTGTCTATTTCCATTCCGGTTATTCCATATGGATATCCACTGCCATCACATTTTTCATGGTGCATAAGTGCAGCATTTTTGACAGGCTGTGGTATGGTATTAAATCTGTTAAGGAAGTGGAAACCTTCTATGGTATGTGTCTTTACTATTTCAAATTCATCTGTTGTCAACTTGCTGGGTTTTCTTAAGATTCCGGAGGGTAACATGAATTTTCCTACATCATGAAAGAGTCCACAGGCAGTTGCCATCATCTGGTCGTTTTCGGAAAAATGTAACCATCTTGCAATTACATTTGACAAAAGTGCAACATCTATACAGTGTGCAAAAACAGAGTCTTCTGAATTGTGCATATTTAAAAGCATATCAAATACACTTATCTCATGACCATTTGGCTTTAATAAATCAATGGTCTCTTTTAACAATTCATTTGAACGAAATGCCCTGTTGTTGTAAAGAGAATTTGATAACATTTCTTTATAATGTTCTTCAACACGTGCATAGCTTTCACTAAATTGTTTAAACTGTTCACTGTCTTTGATTTTTTCTTTGTTTGATTTTGGCGCGGATACAGAACTGATGTGGGGTATTGCTGAGTCCATGCTCATCTGCACTCCTGACAAAGGAGCAGTGCCTGTTTGTATCATGGGCGAACCAAGCTCATCAATAATGTTATCAGTTGTCTGTACATAATATATAGAATATCCTTCAAGTCTGGATATGATATTTTCTGTTAATACAACACCCTTTGGGACAATCATCTTGTTGTCATAGGTAAGTATATCCTCGGCAGTAACCATGCCCGGAATCAGTTCTTTTACGGGTATTTGCTTCATCTGCTTCACCTTTTCTGTAAAATGTTTATGAAACGTGTAACAGCTACGTTCCAATTACTATTCTAATAGGTATATTGTAAAAAGTCAAACAAAAGTCTGACAATATATTGCAAAAAATACAACATTTTTTATAATATGAAAAATATATTTAATAAAGAAAAAAACAAATATAACAAAATTGTAAACACAATGTAAACTGATAAAATTGTAAAATGCACACAATTGACAAGGTTAGGTGCATTTGTATATACTTATATTTAGATACTTTTTTATTTTTTGTGTTATGAAGGGATGATTATTAAATGAAAAAAATAACAATTCAGGATATAGCGGCTGAAATGGGACTTAGCCGTAATACTGTAGCAAAGGCATTAAATGGAGGAGTAGTATCTCCACAGACCAGACAGGCAGTTGTGCAGAAAGCCTGGCAGATGGGATATGCAAAGCTTGATGAAAAGCTTTTGGCAGAGGTTCATACCAGCTTTAAGAGAGTAAATACAGGTACGATTCTTGTACTTTTTAATCAGTGGCAGTCAACCTTCTGGAATAAGGTGCTTGCCGGAATAAGTGCAGCAGTAAATGAGGAAGGTTATCGTATGCAGCTTCATGTTGTGGATAACAGTGATGTCAATGGGGAAGGGGTACTTAGACTCATTGCGGATGATGTTAAGGGTATTATATTTTTGTGCGTTTTTCCAATTGAATTTGTAAAGGGAGTGAGCAAATCAGGAATACCTATGACATTTTTTAACTGTCCTGTAAATGCACTTGAATATATAGCACTTGGAGATGTAATCAATACAGAAGGTTTCTATTCAATGAACAGGCTTACAAGTCACTGTATACAGCAGTTAGGTTGTCAGAAGCTTTCATATATAGGATATGCGGAAGGCTCAAGAGGTGTTCAGGCACGCTATCTGGGATATCTTAGTGCATGTAATCAGAATTTCATCAATATAGACGAAAGATTACAGTTCACAAGACCATCCAATAATAGCTGCTTTAACTTCAGCATGGTTGAGGAAGTAATAAACATGATACCTTATATGCCGGATGCATTTATATGTGAGGATGATGATGTTGCCAAGAATCTGGCATTGGCTCTGTTGCAAAAGGATCCAAAGCTGGCTTCAGAGATAGTGATAACAGGTTTTAATGATATTATTGAGCCTGACTTTTTCAAAAAGGATATTATCAGTGTTACTGTAAAGATGGAGGAGCTTGGAAAGCGACTTGTAAAATCGGTCATCGACAGAGTTCATGAACCGGAAATGGATATTGCATTTATGACTCTGACTACATATCCAAAGGTATAATTAAATAATAGAAAGGATGAAAGTATGGCAAGTGTAAGTATTGAAAAATTGATAGAAAAAATGGATCTTGTTAATATTACACCGGAGGTTGATGTCAGCAGCATAAAGATTCATCAGCCGGATATTAACAGACCGGCTTTGCAGTTGGCAGGGTATTTTGAACATTATGAGGAAACAAGACCTCAGATAATCGGTTTTGTAGAATATTCTTATATGGAGAATATGCCACAGGAACAGAAAATGGAGGTATATCCAAAGGTATTGACCGATAAGACTCCATGTGTAATTTTTTGCAGGGATTTAGAGCCTGATGAGGATTTCAAGAGAATAGCTATTCAGAATAATGTGCCTATCTTTGTTACCGGTAAATCAACCTCTGCATTTATGGCAGAGATCATCAGATGGCTTAATGTAAAGCTGGCTCCATGTATCTCTGTTCACGGTGTACTTGTAGACGTATATGGTGAAGGTGTACTTATAACAGGTGAGAGTGGTATTGGTAAGAGTGAGGCGGCTCTTGAGCTTATTAAGAGAGGACACCGTCTTGTATCAGATGATGTAGTAGAAATAAGAAAGGTAAGTGATGAGACACTTATTGGTTCTGCACCTGATATCACAAGACATTTCATAGAGCTTCGTGGTATCGGTATAATTGATGTAAAGACTTTGTTTGGTGTATCAAGTGTTATGGATACTACAAATATAAATCTTGTAATCCGTCTTGAAGACTGGGATAAGGAAAAGAAGTATGACAGACTTGGTCTTGAAGAAAGCTATACAGAATATCTTGGTAATAAGGTAGTTTGTCACAATATTCCTATCAGACCGGGTAGAAATCTTGCTATAATCTGTGAATCAGCAGCAGTTAACTACAGACAGAAGAAGATGGGATACAATGCGGCACAGGAGCTTTACCAGCGCGTACAGAATAATCTTTCAAAAGGCCGTGATGAGGATGATGAATAGTTAAAAAAATGTTTATTAAATCCTTAATGTATGATATAGTTATTGCGGTTAGATATATATTTTTTTGGAGGACTAAAAAATGAATAAGTATTGTTTTGGTGTTGATTTAGGTGGAACTACAGTAAAACTTGGGCTTTTTGACCCGGAGGGAACTGTGCTTGATAAATGGGAGATTCCTACCCGTAAGGAAGATAACGGAAGCAAGATTTTACCTGATATTGCAAAAGCTATTGAGGATAAAATGACAGAAAAGAATATAACAAAAGAGCTTGTTATCGGTGTTGGTATCGGTGTACCTGGTCCTGTTGATGATAATGGTGTTATTTATAAGGCTGCAAATCTTGGCTGGGGAGTTATGAATATTAATGAAGTTCTTGGTGGACTTTTACAGCTTCCTGTTAAGGCCGGTAACGATGCAAATGTTGCTGCACTTGGTGAAATGTGGTGTGGTGGCGGAAAAGGACATACAGACCTGGTACTTGCTACACTTGGAACCGGTGTAGGCGGTGGAATCATCGTTGGAGGCAAGATTGTTACAGGTGCAACAGGTGCAGGTGGAGAAATCGGTCATATTCATATTGTTGATGATGAGCCGGATGCATGTGGCTGTGGCAAGCATGGCTGTCTTGAGCAGTATGCATCAGCAACAGGTATTGTAAGACTTGCTACAAGAAAGCTTGAAAGTATTAAAGGCACACCGGCAGCAGATTCTACACCTCTTACAAAGGCTCTTGCAGAGGGTGAGTTAAGTGCAAAGGCTGTTTTCGATGCAGTAAAGGAAGGCGACGCAGTTGCATGTGAGATTGCAGACCAGTTTGGTATGTATCTTGGAAAAGGACTTGCAAATATTGCCGCAGTAGTAAATCCTGATGTATTTGTTATTGGTGGTGGAGTATCAAAGGCTGGCGAAATACTTTGTGAGTATATCGCAAAGCATTATGATAAGTATGCTTTCCATGGCTGCAAAAATGCAGAGTTTAAGATAGCAACACTTGGAAATGATGCAGGAATCTTTGGCGCAGCTAAGCTTGTAATAGGTTAATATAGTACATAAATAAAATGAGTTGATGCCTTTTGGCATCAACTTGTTTTTAAAATATAATAGGAAGGTAAGAAGTTCATTATGGAAAATAAATATAATCTGGTACAGAAGATAGAAGTGGCAGTACCCAAAGACAGGATTTTAACAGATGAGCCTATGGCAGAGCATACTACTTTTAAGGTTGGTGGTCCTGCTGATATTTTTATTGATATAGTTTCAGAGGATGAGCTTGGTAAAGTACTTTCTATTTTAAATGAAAACAATATTTCAAAGATGAACAGAGATTTTTATCTTTTTGGCAATGGAAGTAACCTTTTGATAAGTGATGAAGGACTAAGAGGTATAGTGCTTCATTTGTCAAAAAATTTTGCAGACATTGATATAAAAGATGAAGCGACAGATTGCAGATTAATATGCAAGGCAGGTGCAACTCTTGCAGCCATAGCCAGAAAGGCATATGATAATTCACTGACCGGTTTTGAGTTTGCAGCCGGAATACCGGGTACGCTTGGCGGAGCCATTGTAATGAACGCAGGTGCTTATGATGGCGAGATGAAGCAGGTAGTAGAGAGTGTAAAACTCATGGATACGCATGGAAGAATATTTGTAAAAAGCTGTGATGAAATGGATTTTTCATATAGGCACAGTATAATTAAGGAAAATGACTTTATTGTACTTGAAGTAGTTATAAGACTTAAGAAGGGCAATAAAGATGATATAAAAGCAAAAATGGATGAGCTTGCTAAGAAGAGACGTGACAAGCAGCCTCTTGAATATCCAAGTGCAGGCTCTACCTTTAAGCGACCGGAAGGATATTTTGCGGCAAAGCTTATTCAGGATGCCGGCTTAAAGGGATATTCAAAGGGTGGAGCACAGGTATCTGAGAAGCATTGTGGCTTTGTAATAAACAAGGATAATGCATCAGCAAAGGATATTTATGAGCTTATTAAGGATATAAAGCTGAAGGTTAAACAAGATTCAGGTGTTGATATTGAAACAGAAGTAATCCTTTTGGGTAAATTTGATTAATAATAGGAAGGGGCGAAAGTATATGAGGTTCGTTATTGTTACCGGTATGAGTGGTGGAGGAAAGGCTACCGCTATGAAAATGCTTGAAGATGCAGGCTTTTATTGTGCAGATAATATGCCGGTGCCTCTTATAGAGAAATTTGTAGAACTGCTCGCGATGCCTGAAAATGGTATAGATAAGGTTGCTTTAGGACTTGATGTAAGGGCAGATCAGTCGTTAGATGATGTAAGTAATGTGCTTACCAAATTAAGAGAGTCAAAATATAATGAGCAGTATCATTTTGAGATACTGTTTCTTGAGGCATCTAACCAGGTGCTTTTAAAGCGTTATAAAGAAACAAGAAGAATGCATCCTTTATCAGCAGATGGTGATCTTATGAGTGGCATAAACAGTGAGAGACAAAGACTTGAAAGTATAAAATCTCTTGCTGATTATGTAATTGATACCAGCAATCTTCTTACTCGTGAGCTTAAGGCTGAGCTTGACAGGATATTTATAAACAATCTGAATTACAACAGTCTTATGGTAAATGTAATGTCGTTTGGCTTTAAGTATGGAATCCCACAGGATGCAGACCTTGTATTCGATGTGAGATTTTTGCCAAATCCGTTTTATATTGATGATTTAAAGCAAAAGACGGGGCTTGATAAGGAAGTTCAGGACTATGTTATGAGTTATGATGAAGCTCATAAGTTTTTGGATAAGCTTGAGGATATGATACGTTTTCTTATACCTAATTATGTCAATGAAGGCAAGTATCAGCTTGTAATTGCAATTGGCTGTACAGGAGGACAGCACAGAAGTGTTACTCTGGCAGGCGAGCTTTATAAAAGGCTTAAAGATGGAGGAGATTATGGTCTTACACTTCGCCACAGGGATACGAAATAAGTAGATATAACTGACGAAGTTTGTACTGCGAATTTGAAGAAAGGCATGGTTATTTATATGTCATTTTCGGGTGAGGTAAAAGAAGAGCTTGTAAAACTGCATTCTGATACAAGACACTGTCAGCTTGCAGAGCTTGCGGCAATACTGGTTTATTCAAAGGCAGTAAAGTATGATGGCAATGGTGACTATCATATAGAATTTCAGACAGAAGTGCAGTCTGAGCTTTCATTTGTACAGCGCAAGGGTATTGCTATTCTTGGTGAGGTATTTGGTATAGAGCCTGACAAGGAGCCTGATATACTTTTGAATGATAAAGAATGCATAAAAAGAGTAATACAGGCAATAAAATATAAAGATAATTTATCAGATTCTACAGAAGAAATAAATACAGTAAATTCAATGCTGATAAAAAGTCTTTGTTGTAAAAGAGCCTATCTTAGGGGAGCTTACTTAAGTATTGGTTCAATGAGCAATCCTGAAAAAGGTTATCATCTGGAATTTGTCTGTGAATATGATGAGCAGGCACAGCAGATACAGGAGGCACTTAAATCCTTTGATATTGATGCCAAGACAGTTCAGCGAAAGAAATATAAGATAGTTTATATCAAGGAAAGTGAAGAAATAGTTGAGGTGCTTAATGTAATAGGTGCACATATATCACTTATGAATCTTGAGAATCTGAGAATTTTAAAGGATATGAGAAACTCAATAAATCGAAAGGTAAACTGTGAAGCTGCAAATATTACAAAGACTGTCAATGCTGCAACAAAACAGATTGAGGATATTGAGTATATAAGACAAAATTATGGTTTTGACAGATTAAGTGATAATCTCAGAGAGATTGCGCAGGTGCGCTTAGATTATCCTGATGCACCTTTAAAAGAACTCGGAACGTATTTGGATACGCCGGTAGGAAAATCAGGTGTGAATCACAGACTTAGAAAACTCAGCGAGCTTGCTGAAAAACTTCGCGGATAGGGGTGATTATTAATGTTAAAAGCACTTTTGGTTATAAATCCACATGCGGGAAAAGGCAAGATTAAAGGAAATCTTGTTGATATTGTTGATACATTGGTAAAGGCTGATTATGAAGTGACCGTATATACGACACAGTGTAGAGGTGATGCGGTTGAACACGTAAAAAACAGAAGTAAGGATTATGATCTTGTTGTATGCAGTGGCGGAGATGGAACTCTTGATGAAGTGGTTACCGGTATGATACAGTCAGGCTTTAACACTGATATCGGATATATTCCTGCCGGGAGCACAAATGATTTCGCAAATAGTCTGGAGCTTCCCACTAATATGCTAAGTGCAGCACAGCTGATAACCAGAAATAATAATTTTGCCTGCGATATAGGAAGATTTAATGATGATGTATTTGTATATATAGCTGCCTTTGGAATATTTACGGAAGTATCCTATGGAACTTCGCAGGAAATGAAAAATGTTCTGGGGCACATGGCTTATATTCTTGAAGGAATGAGGCAGCTGCAAAATGTACAGTCTTATAAAATGACTGTAAAGGGATACAGCATTACAAATGATAATCCGCAGGGAGAGGAAATAAATATATCTGATGAATTTATATTTGGAATGATTACCAATTCATATTCAATAGGAGGATTTAGGTCGATAACCAATAATATCACAGGAAGAACAGTTGAACTTAATGATGGTCTTTTTGAAGTTACTCTTATTAAAATGCCTAAAAATCCTATTGAGCTAAATTCAATTATTGCAGCACTTATAAGCGAAGATATTGATACAAAGTATATGTATTGCTTTAAGGCAAAAGAGCTTCATATTGAGTCTGAGGGTGAAGTGGCATGGACCTTGGATGGTGAGTATGGTGGCAATCATAACATAGTAGATTTAAAAAATATGCCAAGGGCTATTAATATAAGATGTTGATTATCAATATTCATTTTTCTGATGGAAATACGAAAGGCAGTTGCATTTGTAATGCAGCTGCCTTTCTTTAAGGTTTGATATATATATGTATGAAAAAAACAATTAAGCAAATTTGTAAAATGTGTTTTGAAACAATTAAGCTTTATTCTCACTTCCGAGAACGTTCTTGATCTTATGCTCAACCAATGCCTTGACATTTTCACGGCCAACTTTAAGATATTCTCTAGGATCAAATGCTGCAGGATTAGCAAACATAGCCTGACGAACACCTGCTGTCATTGCAAGACGAAGGTCTGAGTCGATGTTAATCTTGCAGACTGCACTTCTTGCTGCCTGACGTAACATATCTTCAGGGATACCGATTGCATCCTCTAATTTACCGCCGTTTTGCTGAATGATCTTTACATACTCCTGAGATACACTTGATGCACCATGAAGTACGATAGGGAAGTTTGGAAGTCTCTTGCTTACTTCGTCTAAGATGTCAAAACGAAGCTGTGGTTTCTGACCTGGCTTGAATTTGAAAGCACCATGGCTTGTACCGATTGCAATTGCAAGAGAGTCAACACCTGTCTTATCAACAAATTCTTCTACTTCATCAGGATGTGTATAGCTTGCTTCCTCTGCAGAAACCTTAACATCATCTTCAATACCTGATAACTGTCCGAGTTCAGCCTCTACAACAACACCTTTCTGATGAGCGTAGTCAACTACCTTGCGGGTTATCTCAATATTTTCATTGAAAGAATAATGAGAAGCGTCAATCATAACTGATGTAAAACCACCGTCGATACATGATTTGCAGATTTCAAAATCAGCGCCGTGATCAAGGTGAAGAGCGATAGGAATATCATTCTCTAATAATGCAGCTTCAACTAATTTAACTAAATAGTTGTGGTTTGCATATTTTCTGGCACCGGCAGATACCTGCAATATAACAGGTGATTTGAGAGCACCGGCAGCTTCTGTGATACCCTGTACGATTTCCATATTGTTTACGTTGAAAGCACCAATGGCATATCCGCCAGCGTAGGCTTTTTCAAACATTTCCTTAGTAGTAACTAAAGCCATTTTTATCTCCTTCCGGTTGCCACTGCAACCTTATAAATAGTTGGTTTTATTTTGCTGTAAAAAATTTGTTTCTTAACAGCTACGAACATTATTATATTTAAATTCATTTAAAAATCAAAAGGACAAATTATATATAAAATACCAATTTTTTTATATAAACAAGTGTCGCAATAGGGACGGGGCTTGCTGTATCGTGCTTTTAGGCGATACAGAAGCCCCGTCCCTATTGCGACCTATTGATAGTGTATATTTGATTTCAAAACTTGAAATATATACATATTTTGGTTAAAATTAAAGCATTGGAAATAAATGAAAAGGAAAGGCAGGTTTTGTTATGTTAGTAATAAAGAATGGCTACGTAGTAGATCCGGCTAACAGTATTGATGGACTGGCGGATATTACTATTGAAAATGGAAAAATTGTAAAAATAGATGAATGTACGGAAGAGATAAAAAACTATAACGGATGTGATGTTATTGATGCGGAAGGCTGTGTGGTAGCACCGGGGCTTGTTGATGTTCATGTGCATTTCAGGGATCCGGGATTTACATATAAAGAGGATATTGTTACAGGAGCAGGCGCAGCATTAAAGGGTGGATTTACAAGTGTAGTATTGATGGCAAATACAAAGCCTGTGGTTGATAATATCGACACCATGACATATGTTATTGAAAAAGGAAAAACTACAGACCTTAATATAATGACATGTGCTACTGTTACAAAAGGAATGGCAGGAAAAGAGCTTACAGATATGGAGGAGCTTCTAAAAAACGGTGCGGTAGGATTTACTGATGATGGTATTCCCATTATGGATGCAGAACTTGTTGAAGCAGCATTTAAGAAGACAGCCAAGCTTGGTGTACCAATAAGTCTTCATGAGGAAAGTCCGGCACTTATAGCAAACAATGGAATAAACCGTGGAAAGGCTTCTATACATTTTGGAATAGGTGGTTCACCAAGAGAAGCAGAGATAAGTATGATAAACAGAGACCTTGACATAGCATTAAAAACAGGTGCTATTCTTGATGTACAGCATATTAGCACTAAGGAAGGTGTTGAACTTGTAAGACAGGCAAAACTTAAGTGGGCAAAAAATAACAGTATTGATTCAAAAAATATACATGAAATTAACAAGGCGGGCTGTACTATACATGCAGAGGCTACGCCACATCATTTTTCGCTTACAGATGAGGCTGTTATTAAATATGGAACACTTGCAAAAATGAATCCCCCACTTAGAGAAGAGGAGGACAGGATTGCAGTCATAAATGGATTAAAGGATGGAACAATTGATATTATCGCAACCGATCATGCTCCTCACAGTGCTGAAGAAAAAGCTAAACCTCTTACAGAGGCTCCAAGTGGAATAATAGGACTTGAGACAGCACTTTCACTTGGTATTACAAAGCTTGTGGATACTGACAGGCTTACCATAAATGAACTTATAGAGAGAATGTCTTATGCACCCGCCAGAATGTATGGATTAAATGCAGGTACATTATCAGTGGGAGCACCTGCTGACATTGTTATATTTAATATGGAAGCTACTCAGGTAATGGATGAGTTTGCCTCAAAGTCAGATAATACTCCATTTAAAGGCTGGGAGCTTCGCGGCGTTGTAAAATATACTCTTGTGGGTGGCAGGGTAGTATATGAAAACCGGAATATAAATGAATTTCGTGAATATTATGACAAAGATACAGTTGAGATAATGTAAAAATGGAGAAAGGTAAGGTTATTAATATGCTTTTAGATAAGATTTATTATACAGTCAACAGTCTTGAAGGAGATTATGCCTATCTTTTAAAGGAGGGTGATGACTCAGGTGAAACCAAATGTGTTGCCAGAGCATTGCTCCCGGCTGAGATAGTTGAGGGTACTAAGTTAGTATACGAAATGATGGAGTATTCAATCATATAAAATTATTTTACAAAGCCTATTGGATATGATAGATTATTTATATTAGGCAACTGTAAATTGAAGTACATTTGGGGTTACTGTACACAGGTTATATCCCGCGAGGTGTTTTCAGAATGAAAACCCGAGTTTTTTACGCGCCAAATTAAGCTTTTGCTTAATTTGTGTGCATAATATGTTACAGTGCACACTATGTGTGTACTGTAACCATTTGGGGCAGTTGCCCTGCGAATATTTAGGAAAGGCGATGGTATAAAATGCAGAATAAAGGAAAATATTATATTACAACAGCTATTGCATATACATCCGGCAAGCCACATATTGGTAATAATTATGAAATTGTGCTTGCAGATAGTATTGCACGTTACAAGAGAAAAGATGGATATGATGTATTCTTTCAGACCGGTACAGATGAGCATGGTCAGAAAATAGAGATAAAGGCTGCTGATGCAGGTGTTACACCAAAGGCGTTTGTTGATGATGTGGCAGGTGTTATTCGCGGACTTTGTGATATGCTTAACATTTCTTATGACAAATTCATCCGTACAACAGATGATTATCATGAGAAACAGGTTCAGAAAATATTTAAACGTTTATATGACCAGGGAGATATTTATAAGGGAGCTTATGAAGGAATGTACTGTACTCCTTGTGAATCCTTCTGGACAGAATCACAGCTTAAGGATGGCAAATGTCCTGACTGTGGACGTGATGTAAAGCCTGCAAAGGAAGAAGCCTATTTCTTCAAGATGAGCAAGTATGCTGACAGACTTATCGATCATATCAATAAGCATCCTGAATTTATTCAGCCTGTTTCACGTAAAAATGAGATGATGAATAACTTCCTTCTTCCGGGACTTCAGGATCTTTGTGTATCACGTACTTCATTTAAATGGGGTATTCCGGTTGATTTTGATGACAAGCATGTAGTTTATGTATGGCTTGACGCGTTAACAAACTATATTACAGGTATTGGATATGATGCAGATGGAAACAGTGCAGAGCAGTATAAAAAGCTTTGGCCTGCAGATCTTCATCTTATTGGAAAGGATATCATTCGTTTCCATACTATTTACTGGCCTATATTCCTTATGGCTCTTGGTGAGGAGCTTCCACATCAGGTATTTGGACATCCATGGCTTCTTCAGAACAATGACAAGATGAGTAAATCAAAAGGAAATATTATGTATGCAGATGACCTTGTTGATGTATTCGGTGTTGATGCAGTAAGATATTTTGTTCTTCATGAAATGCCATTTGAAAACGATGGTTCCATTACATGGGATCTTATGGTTGAAAGACTTAATTCTGACCTTGCAAATACATTGGGAAATCTTGTTAACAGAACAATCTCAATGAGCAATAAATATTTTGGTGGAATTGTAGATAATAAGGGTGTAGCAGAGTCAGTTGATGATGATCTGAAGGCAGTGGTAACAGGTACTTTTGATAAGGTTCAGGCAAAGATGGATGAACTTAGGGTTGCTGATGCACTTACAGAAATATTTAATCTGTTTAAGCGTTGTAATAAGTATATCGATGAGACTGAGCCATGGGTACTTGCAAAGGATGAGGCTAAATCAGACAGACTTGCTACAGTAATGTACAATCTTGTAGAGAGTATTTCTATAGGAGCAGGCTTACTTGAGCCATTTATGCCTGAGACAGCTAAGCGTATAATGGCACAGCTTAACAGTGAGGTTCGTGACTTTGAATCAACAAAGACATTTGGACTTTACGTTTCAGGTAACAAGGTAACAGACAAGCCTGAAATCTTATTTGCACGTCTTGATATTAAGGATGTCGAAGAGAAGGCTGCTGAGATTGCAGGAAAGCAGATGGAAGCTGCAGGAGTTACAGAAGAACAGAAGGACGATGAACCGGTTATTGATATCGAGCCTAAAGAGGAGATCTCATATGATGATTTTGCAAAGCTGCAGTTTCAGGTAGGTGAAATTATTGCATGTGAAGCTGTTCCAAAGTCAAAGAAGCTTCTTTGCAGTCAGGTTAAGGTTGGATCACAGGTAAAACAGATTGTGTCAGGTATCAAGGCTTACTATACACCGGAAGAAATGGTTGGTAAGAAGGTAATGGTACTTGTAAACTTAAAACCGGCAAAGCTTGCAGGCGTTCTGTCAGAAGGTATGCTCTTGTGTGCAGAGGATGCAGAGGGCAAGCTGGCACTTATGACACCTGAAAAGACTATGCCGGCAGGAGCGGAAATATGTTAAAAGATTTAGAAGCAATATTATTTGACCTCGATGGTACAATGTGGAATTCGGAAGAAGAGGTGTGCAATACCTGGAATCAGGTAGTAGCAAAACATCCGGAATGCAGGAAAGGTCCCATTACATTGGAGGAACTGAAAGGATGTTTTGGGCTTCCTATGACAAAAATTGCTGAGAAACTGTTCTCAGAAGTATCTTCCAAGGAACAGCAGATAATAATGGATGAGTGCTGTGAACTTGAAAATTCTTATTTAAATGAACATGGAGCAAAGCTTTATCCTAAGCTTGAGGAAACTTTGATGGAGCTTAAAAAGAAATATAAGCTTTTTGTGGTCAGCAATTGTCAGCAGGGATATATTGAAAGCTTTATACATGCACATCATCTTGAAAAATGCTTTGACGATACTCAAAGCTGGGGTGACAACCCTGTATCAAAGGGTGAGAACAATCAGGTGATAATGAAGCGAAATGGTGTTACAAAGGCTGTATATGTAGGTGATACAGCAGGTGATGAACAGTCTGCACGTGATGCAGGAATTCCGTTTATCTTTTGTGCATATGGATTCGGACAGGCTAAGTCTCCGGATGCAATAATAAACAGTTTTGAAGAATTAAAGGATATATTGTTGTAATAATGAAACATAAAAAAATCGGATTTATTCCGATTTTTTTATGTTTCATTTAAGTTTTGCCTTTTATATTAATGCCATGAAGAATAAAAGGAAAGGATAAGATAAGAAATGGCAGAACAGTCAATATTTAAACGGTATGAAATGAAGTATATGATGACAAAAAAGCAAAGACGTTATGTGCTTGAAGCAATGCTTCCATATATGAAGCTTGATGATTATGGTCATACAACTATCAGAAATATATATTTTGACACTGATGATTTCAGGCTGGTAAGACGTTCAATTGAAAAGCCTGTTTATAAGGAAAAGCTAAGGATTAGAAGTTATAAACAGGTTTGTGGAGATGATAAGGTATTTATTGAGCTTAAGAAAAAATATGATGGAGTGGTATATAAAAGAAGAGAGACATTATCATTTGCTGAAACTAACAAATGGTTATGTACTGAAAAATATTTTCCAAAGAGAACTCAGATAGGCAGGGAAATAGATTATTTTTTTGAGTTTTATAAGGGACTTAAGCCCAAGGTATTTCTTTCATATGAAAGAGAGGCCTTCTATTCAACAGATGGCAGTGATTTCAGAGTTACCTTTGATGAAAATATTCTTGCAAGGCAGGAAGAGCTTTCACTTTCAAAGGATGTATGGGGACAGAAGCTTATTGACAGTAATTGTGTGCTTATGGAAATAAAGACACCGGGAGGGATTCCGCTTTGGATGGTGAAGGTGCTTTCAGAACAAGGTATATATAAAACCTCTTTCTCAAAATACGGTACAGCATATCAGAAAATGATATATCCAAATGAGTTATTCCTGACAGGAAATGAGAGTATCAATTTTGATAAAAGAAAATGTGCAGCAATATAAATATTATTAAAGAAAAGGAAGGATATATAGAGATGGAGACTATATTTAAAGGATTATTTGATACAGAGATGGCAAGCATGCTTTCGGTGCAGGATTTTATGATATGCATTTTCAGTTCATTGATTGTTGGTTTTATTATTGCCATAATGTATATGTATAAGAGTACATATTCTAAAAGCTTTATAGTGACTCTTGCCACTTTGCCGGCGGTAGTAAGTGTTGTGATAATAATGGTAAATGGAAATGTTGGTGCAGGTGTGGCTGTTGCAGGAGCGTTTAGTCTGGTAAGATTCAGGTCTGTTCCGGGTACTGCAAAGGAGATAGGAGTTCTGTTTCTTGCAATGTGCGCAGGTATTATCACAGGTATGGGATATATTGGATATGCCTTTGTTTTTGTTATTATTCTTGGTTTGGCAAATATGTTCTATGCACAGATTAACTTTGGAGAAAAAAATGTATTTGAACTTAATAAGACAATGCGTGTCACTATTCCGGAAAATCTTGATTATTCAGACATATTTGATGATATATTTGAAAGATATACCAACAAGTATCAGCTTGTAAATGTTAAGACTGCAAACATGGGTAGTATGTTCAAACTTACTTATAATATTACCTTTAAAGATTGTGGAGATGAGAAAAAATTTATTGATGAGATAAGATGCAGAAATGGAAATTTGGAAGTATCCGTTTCCTGCCAGGAATCGTCAGTTTCGGAGGTCTTATAATATGAAAAAATATATATCTATAATTCTTGCATTGTGCCTGACAGGGATGACAGCATGTGGAAGCAGTAAAGCTTCTGATGTTTCAAATACTGATACGGTTTCAGTGGAAGAAGACGCAAAAAATGAAAATACTGAAAATATTGAAACAGATAAAAAAACAGATGATAACGAAAGTACATCAGACATATCGGACTCAGACAAAACTATAATAAATACAACTGATATTTTTAGTAAGAGAGATACTAGTGGTTCGTTTGAAGAATCGGAGTGCGAGAAAATCACTCTGGTTGATGGAATGTCAGCCACTACTGCCGATGGAGTAAATATAACAGGTGATACGATAACAATTAAAAAAGAAGGAAACTACATTTTGACAGGAGCTCTTGCAGATGGAAGTATAATTGTAGATGCCGACGAAAATGAAAAAATACAGCTGATTTTTAATGGAATTAATATAAATAACAATACATCGGCAGCAATATATATCAAGAGTGCTGATAAAGTATTTATAACATTGGCTGAGGGTACAAAAAACAGTTTATCAAATGGAGGGGAGTTTGTTCAGATTGATGACAATAATATAGATAGTGTTATCTATTCAAAAGATGATCTTAGCCTCAATGGAACCGGTGAGTTGACAATTAAATCCTTATATGGACATGGTATTGTGAGTAAAGACGACCTTGTAATAGCAAGTGGTATTTATAATATAGAAACAACAGAACATGGTATTTCGGGTAAGGATAGTGTTGCAATTGCAGATGGTGTCTTTAATATTAAGGCAGAAAAAGATGCCATTCATTCAATTAACAATGATGATACAGAAAAAGGCTGGGTGTACATTAAGGCTGGTGAATTTAATTTTGAAGCAGGCAGTGATGGTATAAGTGCTTTAAATGAGATTCTTATTGAAGGTGGAAAAGTCAATATAAGCAACTGTTATGAAGGTATTGAAGCCAGACTTATCAACATAGCCGGTGGAGAAATCGATATTACCTCTAAGGATGATGGTTTAAATGCAACAGATAAACGAGGACAGGATAATACGGATTCAATTACTACTGAAGATAAGCAGGGTAGATTTGGTGGCGGCAAAGGTGGTATGGATACACAGGAGACTGCCAATATATGTATAAGTGGTGGTATAATAAATATTAATGCTGAAGGCGATGGGCTTGATACTAATGGATATGCGACTGTTTCAGGTGGAGAGCTTTATATAACAGGATCATCAAATGGTGGAAATGGTGCACTTGATTATGGAATTGATGCAACAATAACCGGAGGAATTGTTGTAGCAGCCGGTCAGAGCCAGATGGCACAAAACTTTGGTAAGGAATCTACACAGGGTTCTATACTTGTAAATACTTCTATACAACAGAATGCAGGAAGTGATATAATTTTATCAGACAATGAAGACAATGTGCTTATAAGATGGACTATGAATAAAAAGTTCAACTCAGTAGTGATAAGCTGTCCTGATATAGTTGACAAAGGTGTATATACGGTTAAGCTGGGTGAAAATACAGAACAGGTAACAATGGACGGTTTACTGTATGGCGAAGGAGATGGAGGTTTTCCGGGTGGTATGCATGACTTTGGAGAAAGAAGGGGGGTAAAACCGCCACAGCCGCAGGATTTTCATTAAAGGAGGTGTGGGATGCGTCTTTTACTTGCAGAAGATGAGAAGTCACTTTCAAAAGCAATAACTACAATATTAAAAAAGAATAATTATTCAGTTGATGCTGCTTATGATGGTATTGAGGCCTTAGAATATATTCAGGTAAACGAGTATGATGGGGTAATACTTGATGTCATGATGCCACGTCTTGATGGTATCAGTGTACTCAAAAAAATAAGAGACAGTGGAAATAGTGTTCCAATAATCATGCTTACAGCAAAGTCTGAAATAGATGACAAGGTAATGGGACTTGACAGTGGGGCAAATGACTATCTTACAAAACCATTTGCAGCAAAAGAGCTGTTGGCACGTATACGTGTTATGACAAGGGGGACATCAGTCACACCTCAACAGGATTCTACATTAACACTTGGAAATATCAAGCTCGATTGTGCTTCCTTTGAGCTTTCTTCTCCATTTGACAGTTTTGTACTTGCAAATAAAGAATTTCAGATGCTTGAATATATGATGAGAAATCCCAGACAGGTGATATCTGCTGAACAGTTTATGGACAGGATATGGGGGATAGATTCAAATGCGGAGAGTAATGTTGTATGGACATACATATCTTATCTTAGAAAAAAGCTTGCAGCCTTAAATGCAAATGTGGAAATAAAGGTAAGAAGGAATGTTGGCTATTCATTAGAAGAAAATAAGGAAAATTGATTAGGAACTGTTATGATAAAAGAACTGAGAACTAAATTTATAATAATGTCTACGGTTTCGCTTCTGGTTTTACTTGTTATTATTGTATTATCCAGTAATCTGCTTGCATACAGGGAAATGGTAAAGGATGCGGACAATATACTTTCAATGATATCTGATAGAGGTGGCAGGCGGGATAATATGTTACCTTTGGAAAAACTAAAAAAGGATTTTCCGAAGATACAGTCTCCGGAGGTAATGTATGAAGCAAGATTTTTTGTGGCAAATGTTCGTATTAATGAACAGGAGAAGTCTGTAAATACTGAAAACATAATAATGGTTGATGATGAGCTTGCAATGGATTACACCAATGCTGTGCTTGAAAAGAGTAGTAAATGTGGATTTATAGGTGATTTTCGATTTAAAAAGGTGGATAAAGGCGATGAAATGCTTATTTTCTTTTTAGATTGTGGGCGAAAGCTCCATACTTTTAAGAATACTCTTATAATCAATTGTCTGATTTCTTTTGCCGGCTTTATTATCATTTCTATCATTATAGTTTTTTATTCAAAGAAAATAGTCGGACCTGTTTCTGAAAGCTATGAGAAGCAGAAGCAGTTTATATCCATAGCCGGTCATGAGATTAAAACGCCACTTACCATTATAGATGCAGACAGTGAAGTGTTAAAGATGGATATAGGTGAAGATAATGAATGGCTGGAGGATATCTGCAAGCAGACATCAAGGCTGGCACAGCTTACAAATGATATGTTAAGCCTTTCAAGAATGGATGCGGGAAAGACTCAAAGCAGTATGATAGAGTTTCCAATATCTGATGTAATTTATGAAACAGTTCAGTCGTTTCAGACACTTGCAAGAAGTAACGGTCATGAGATAGAGTCAGATATATCATCAGATATTTCATATTTGGGGGATGAGAGAGGAATCCGTCAGCTTGTTGGGATACTGTTGGATAATGCAATAAAGTATTCTATTGATGATACGCCTGTTAAGCTTTGTTTTGAGAGAAAAGGACATAGTCTGATATTGTCGGTGCAGAACAAGTCAGAGCATTATGAACCTGAGCAAATTGATAAATTTTTTGACCGGTTTTACAGGACAGAAAAGTCAAGAGCTTCCGAAAAAGGTGGATATGGACTTGGTCTTTCAATTGCAAAGGCAATAGTAGAGCTTCATAAGGGAAAAATTACAGCCTCACTAAAGGATACAGACATAATTAGTATAAAGGTAGTATTGCAGGATAGATAACAGATGTATTCTAAACTTAATAAAAAAATCCGATGATGACCTGAGTCATCATCGGATTTTTTATGTTATAGCAAATTGCGATAGTGTAGTGTGAATATGCGGATGCGCTGGCATCCGATTTTTTTTAGTATTCATAGACTCTTGCTTCGTAAGGCTTTAATACGCCATGAATTGGATTAGGATAGTTGCATATAACAAGCTTTCCTTTTATTCCCTTGAATTCCTTTATATTATGCCATCTAAGGTGGTGTGAACTAAAAGAACATACGATTAGCAGTTGATTGTTTTTATAGGTACGTTTGTATACATATAAAAGACTGCTTGCTTTATAGTATTCAGTATAATCGCCCCAAAGTGCAACCTCACTGTTTTTGCGGTAATACAGGCACTTGCGATATAGATTAAGTATACTGTAGGGCTGGTTTTCTTCTGCTGCCACATTGATTCTTTTGTAATTAGGATTTACATAGAACCAGGGCTTTCCGGTAGTAAATCCGGCATTTTTTGAGCTGTCCCACTGCATTGGAGTACGAGAGGAATCTCTACTTGAAGCATGTATTCTTTCCATTCTTTTCTCGATACTGTCTTTTAAATGGAAGGAATGATAATTATTGTGTGAAGACACATCCATATACTGGTCAATGGATTTTAATTTTATATTAGTCATGCCTATTTCCTGACCCTGATATACAAATGGCGTACCCTGCTGAAAAAGATAGCATATTGCAAGCATAGTACCACTTGCCCTGTGATAGTGTTCATTTCCGTAACGGCTTATTATTCGCGGGTGGTCATGATTTTCAAGATACAGAGTATTCCATGCTTTTCCATTTAGTGCCTTTTGCCATTTGCTGAAGGCTCGTTTTAATAGTCTGAGATTAAATGGACGCTGTATATATTCAGTATATATACAGTCAGCAAGCATATGATCAAAGTGAAACATAAGGTCTAAGGATTTGTTTTTTCCGGTCATATATGACAGGGCAGACTTTATAGTGGTCATAGGTCCTTCGCCGAGCTGAAAGCAGTCATATTCATTACATACTCTTCTGAATTCCCTTAGGTATTCATGTATATGCGGACCATCCTTGTAATAAGGCATACCGTTTGCCACAGGTATGAATGGAAGTCCATCCGGCAGATTGTCAACCTTTGATATAAATGTAATCACATCTTCCCTAAAACCGTCAATGCCCATATCAAGCCAGAATCTCATGATGCTTTTTATTTCTTCACGTACCTTTGGGTTGTCCATATTTAAATCGGGTTGTTTCTTAGCAAAAATGTGCAGATAATACTGGTCTCTTTCAGGGCAGTATTCCCATGCTTTTCCTTCAAAAAGACTATACCAGTTGTTTGGCAATTTGCCTTTTTTGGCATCACGCCATATATAATAATCACTATATGGATTGTCTTTACTTTTTTTGCTTTCAATAAACCAGGGATGTTCATCAGAGGTATGGTTTATAACTAAATCCATGATAACCTTTAATCCAAGACTGTGAGCCTTATCCAGTACCTTTTTGAACTGTTCAAGATCACCATAGTCAGGGTGAATATTTTTGTAATCGGATATATCATAACCATAATCGGCATTGGGAGAAGGATAAAGTGGAGAAAACCATATGCCATCTATGCCAAGTGATTTAATGTAAGGTAGTTTCTCATAAACACCATACAGATCACCTATTCCATCACCATTGCCATCATAAAAGCTTCTTATCCATATTTGATAAAAAGCCATGCTTTTGTACCATTCGGTTTTCATAATAGAAGCCCCCTTTTAATACCTCTTATTAATGAAAGTGCAGATTGTTAATGATTTTTTCGTACTCTTCCATAAAGTCGTCATATGCCAGAGCATATTCCTTTTTAAACTGCTCTTTAAAGGAATCAGTGATCTTAATGGAATCCTGTACCTTTTCATGTATATAGTGTAATGAATTAGAAAAAATATTATGTCTCAGTATCAGCTTTCCGCTTTTTTTGGCATCAATTATCTCACAATATCTTTCATGAGCACTGTGTACGCTGTCCGCCCACGAAATATATATTTCATTCATTGCGTTTTCACCCACAGTATGTACATGTGAAAGGTCATTGCTGAGTCTTTTTAAAAGACTGTACATTGAATCAGCATTTTTTTCTATAAGAAAACCGTTTCTGTCATCAGTTATTCCCTCTGAAGCACAGCTTTCGCTTATAAGCACACTTGCAAGACCACAGGCAGCAGCTTCACGTACTACAATTCCGTTTGTATCATAGGTAGATGGAAACAGGAAAAGGTCAGCCCTTGTGTTCCATGCACGAAGTTCATCTCTGTCATATATAGGACCTGTAAAAATATATTGCTCAGGTTTTAAGAGCTTTGCAGCTTTTTCTTTCATCTCAGCTTCATCAGGACCACTTCCGACAAATACCATACGAAAATCAATGCCATCTGCTGATAATTTTGCAAGTGCATCAAGTATCAGAGGAAGTCCTTTATACTTGACAAGTCTTCCCACAAATAAGAAAACAGGTGTATTTTGAGGCAAGTCGTAAGCAGCAGTTACTCTTGCAACATCTTCCGGAGCCACACGTCCCTTTTCAAAGTCTACACCATTACTTACTACGCGGTAATCACCTTCATAGCCCAGTGAACGCAGATTTTCACCGGCACCATTACTTACTACCCATACCTCGTCGCAGGCTTCAATGTTATTGACAAGCGCACGTATGGCTTCCTTTTGTATAAATTTTGCTTTTACAGCCTTTGCAATATCAATATCAAATTTGGTGTGATAAGTAAAAACAATGGGTGTATCTGTATAGAAGCGCAGAGTCCTTGCAAGCAGTGTTGAGGAAACAGGGCAATGACTGTGTATTATGTCAGGTTGAAACTCCTTCATTGCAATTATTTCTTTGACATCAAGAGGATTGCCTGCTCTGTAGCCTTTTACAATTTTGGTAGTATCAAAGCTTTTGTAAGGTAATACTATATAAGGATATATGTTGTATTCTGCACCGGGATATTCGGGAGTTGCTACCATTACATCGGCAAGTCCCTCCTCCTGCATGATTTTAGCATAATTCATTACAACATTTGCCACCCCATCTATTACTGGCGGAAATGAATCGTTTAATAAAGTTACTTTCATATATTAATAACCATACCTTTCTAGGCTTTTTCCAATGTGAATATAAATTCAGTTCCCTCGCCTTCAGTACTTATGACATTTATGTTTTCATTGTGAGCCTTTATAATTTCCTTTGTTATGGAAAGACCAAGACCTGTTCCTTTTTTGTCTTTTCCACGGGACAGGTCAGTTTTATAGAAGCGATCCCATATTAATCGTAAACTTTCCTTTGGAATTCCTATGCCACTGTCTTTAACGGATACGAGAAGCTTGTTGGATTTTTCGATAGTTTCAATTTTTATGGAAGAGTTTTTATTGCTGAATTTGATGGCATTGTCGACCAGATTATAAAGCACCTGCTGTATTTTAACCATATCGGCATTTACATACATACGGTCATCGGTAAGTACAAGTTCAATAGATATAAGTTTATTTCTGCAGGTTCCTTCAAATGAAGCGGCAGTATTTTTTATTACCTGATTAATATCAAATCTGGTTATATCGAGTATCATTCCCTTGGTGTTGAGGTTGTTAAGAGTTAAAAGGGAATTGGTAAGCTTGGTAAGCCTTTCAGTTTCATTTAACACAACCCCTATATATTTTTCGTGCATCTCAGCTGGTATTGTACCGTCTATCATGGCTTCAAGATACCCGCGCATTGAAGTAAGCGGAGAGCGGAAATCATGTGAGATATTTGCTACCAGACGTTTTTGATTGTCCTCACTTTTGGCGACCTCACTTGCCATATATGCAAGTGAGGCGGCAAGATAACCTATTTCATCTTCACTGTCCACCTGAAACTCATATCTGAAATTGCCGATTGCATACTGTTCTGTTGCGTGTGTGATCTTTCTAAGAGGAAGATAAACCATTTCTGTAAAGAATAAAAGAATGATCAGTGAAAGCAGAAACAGTATGACCAATGTCAGATAAGAAATATTCAACAAAGAATCACAGGATTTCTGTATTTTATTAAGAGAGCTATGTATTATTACATATCCCTGTACTTTATAGTTGGAGGTGATAGGCGCAAATGATGATATGGTATCCTCATCAAACATTCCAAAGAAGTTACCAACTGTATAAAATGAACTGCCTGTAATAGTGGGACTGAAATTAGGTATGGTTATTGGATTTTCAAAGTCCGGCTGCAGGCTGGAATCAAGTACTACAAGTCCGGAGGGGTTTACTATCCATATAGAAGCATCAAGATATGTGCCAATTGCTTCTATCTGTCTCCATACAGATTCCAAAGTTATTTCGCTATTATACAGGTCGGCAGCGTAAGAGTCAGATATGAGCAGAGCCTCCTTATACAGAGAGTCTGCCCTTTCTCTTTTTAAATGTTCAAAGGTCATACTTGATGTGAAGGTTGCAACTACTATAAAACCAAAAAATCCAAAAATAAGATACGCCAACACAAATTTTAAATATAGTGTTCGTTTCATTAATTAGTTCCTCACTTCAAATTTATAGCCCACACCCCAGATAGTAGATATTTTCCACGAATCCTGATCCTTTATCTTTTCGCGAAGTCTTTTGATATGAACATCAACAGTACGTGTGTCACCGATGTATTCATATCCCCATATCTGGTCAAGAAGCTGCTCTCTTGTATATACATGGTTGGGTGAAGAAGCTAAAAAATATAACAGTTCAAGTTCTTTTGGTGGCATATCCACATTTTTTCCATTGTATATTACAGAATAATTGGTAAGGTTTATTGTGAGATTAGGATAGCTTACCTGTTTTGAATTGGTGGCAGGAGCAGCAGGAGCGGGGGTTTTGTATCTTCGGAGAACTGCCTTTGCACGTGCTACAAGCTCCTTGGAATCAAAAGGTTTTTCGAGATAATCATCAGCACCCAGCTCAAGGCCGAGCACTTTGTCGAATACTTCTCCTTTCGCAGAAAGGATTATTATAGGAGTGGTGTGTTTTTGTCTTACCTCTCTGCATACCTGATATCCGTCAATTCCCGGAAGCATAAGATCCAGAAGTATAAGGTCAGGATTAAAATTTTCCACTTCATTTAGTGCTGATTCGCCATCATAAACTATCTTTGTCTCAAAGCATTCCTTTGTCATATATAATGAAATTAACTCTGCAATGTTTTCGTCATCATCAACAATTAGTATTTTTTGTTTATTTGCCATAATAATCCCCCTTATTTAAATTCTGCAATTGTAACGCCTGCGTCACCTTCACCATATTCACCCAGATGGAAGGACTTAACATAGGAAATTCTTTTAAGATGCTGCTGTACAGCATTTCTTAAAGCTCCTGTTCCTTTGCCATGAACTATTCTTACACTAGGAGCATGTGAAAGATAAGCATCGTCAAGATATTTGTCTAATTCTGCAATAGCTTCATCTACTGTTTTTCCAAGTAGATTTATTTCCATTGAGAAGGTAGCGGTTTTTGACATTCCTATGCTTGAGGAACTGCTTTTTTTGGAAGCCGACCCCATACCAAAGCTCTTTGCATTGGTCTTATAGCTTGCAACACCGGGAGTAAGCTTAGCTGTATCTTCCTGAACAAGTACAAGATCCTTTATATTTACCTTTGAACGGATTATACCACACTGTACAAATAAGTCACCTTTTGCATCCGGCCTGGTAGATACAGTACCCTTGAGTCCCATTGAAACTACCTTTACCATATCTCCCTGTTTTATCTGGTTGGGCTTTAATATCTTATGAGTAGGCTGACTTTCAAGCTTTGCAAGTCTGGTATTTTTTTCACTTATCTTATCACGTACTTTAGTACGTGCTTTTTCCATATCCTTTATGGAAGTATTTTTTATGCTGCTTTTCTGAAAATTGCGGATAGTTTCATCAGCAACATCCTTTGCATCCTGAAGTATTTTTCTTGCCTCTTCGTTTGCATCTCTTAAGATTCTTTCTTTTTGTGAATCAAGTTTTTCCTGCTTGGCTTCGAGCTTTTTCTTAAGAGAACTTATTTCTTCCTTGTAGCTTTGTATCTCTTTTCTTTCGCTCTCAATAGTTTTTCTGCTTGCTTCAAGGTCTGCTAAAAGATCTTCAAAGCTTTCATCCTCCTCACTTATATGCTCTTTTGCTGATTCAATTATTTCGTCAGGAAGACCAAGCTTTGATGAGATTGCAAAAGCATTACTCTTTCCGGGAATACCGATAAGAAGGCGGTAGGTAGGGCGAAGAGTTTCCACATCAAATTCACAGCATGCGTTTTCAACATAGGAGGTGGTAAGTGCAAATACCTTTAATTCACTGTAATGGGTTGTAGCCATTGTGCGAATACCTCTGTCATGCAGATGTTTTAAGATTGCAATTGCAAGAGCAGCTCCTTCTGTCGGGTCTGTTCCGGCACCAAGCTCATCAAAAATACAAAGTGAGTTACTGTCGGCATTTTTCAGTATTGATATAGTGTTTGTCATATGCGCTGAGAAGGTAGAAAGGCTCTGTTCGATACTCTGCTCATCACCTATATCAGCATATACTTCATTGAATATACCAAGCTCTGAACGGTCAAGCGCAGGAATATGCAGTCCTGACTGTCCCATGAGTGTAAATAGACCTACAGTTTTTAATGAAACGGTCTTACCACCTGTGTTTGGACCTGTAACTATAAGAAGGTCAAAGTCTTTTCCAAGGTTTATGTCTATTGGAACCACAGTTTTTTTATCAAGTAAAGGATGTCGTCCCTTTCTTATATTTATATAATGGTCATTATTAAAAACAGGACGTGATGCATTCATATCCATTGCAAGACCTGCCTTTGCAAAAATAAAGTCCAGTTTTGTAAGCAGTCTGAAGTTGTTTGAAAGCTGTGCTGTATAATTAGAAGCCTCGGCACTAAGCTCAGCAAGAATTCTTTCGATTTCATCCTTTTCCTGCATTTCCAGCTCTTTGAGCTGATTGTTTAAGTTAACAATGGCAGCAGGCTCAATAAACATAGTTGAGCCTGTCGATGACTGATCATGAATCATACCTGGTACAGAATTTTTGTGTTCTGATTTAACAGGAATACAATAGCGGTTGTTACGCATTGTTATAACAGCATCCTGTAAATAAGTACGATTTGCATTGAGCATATTAGTGAGCTGCGAATGAATTTTTTCATTAGTGTTATTTATTGTTCGTCTTATGTGCTTGAGCGTCGAGCTTGCATCATCAGCAATTTCTTCTTCTGATATTATGCATCTGTTTATTTCATTTTGAAGTGGAGTTAAAGGCTCCAGATTTTCAAAGTATTCCATGAGAGAATCTTCGATATTCTCATCATGCTCTGAACGTGAAAAGCTCTTGGCACGTGTACAGCAGGCTAAAGAAGCAGATATTTTAAGAAGCTCTGTTATTGAAAGAGAGCTGCCTATTTCAAGAGATTTAATACTAAAGCTGATATCCTTGTTTCCGCTAAAATGAATGCGTCCACCCTTTACCAGACGGCTAAAGGCATCAGCAGTATGCTTCTGTGCTTTTTCAATTTTATCTTTGTCAGTCATAGGTTCAAGCTTTTTACACATATCCTTTCCAGGCTGTGAGCTTGCTTTGTCTATGAGCATATCTATTATTTTGTTGTATTCTAATATTCGTAAAGCTTTTTCATTCATATTCCCCATAGTCCTTTTCTATTATGATTATGACTACCATTATAGCATTGATATTTTGGAGTAGGCAATATAATATTCTAATATATATAATTGAAATTTCCTTACCTTTCAGCTATACTTGTGTTACGGTGCGCACATAGCTTTTAGTATAATCCACATTAAATGCAGGCTATGTAGTGTTTGCGCAGGGTGACATATATGTTACAAAATACATCAATAATGAAAGGCATAGATTATGAGCGAAAAGAAGTCAGTTGATGAACAGGAAAAAAGCCTGAATTCAGGCACAAATCAGCAACTGGATAATTCAAGTGATTTTGAATTTCTTAAAGAGAAGATAAAGGAAAGACCGGTAAATAAAAAGAAGCTTCTTCAAAGAACAATAATAACAGCGAGCATGGCACTTGTATTTGGAGGAGTGGCATGTCTTACATTTCTTTTGATGGAGCCTGTTTTAAATAACTGGATGTATCCGGAGGAAAAACCAAAGGAGGTTACTTTTCCTCAGGAAAAACAGGAAATGCTTCCGGAAGATATGCTTACCGAGGGGAATACTACAAATATTGATCTTTCAGAAGAAAATGAAACAATAGTTGAAGCAGACAGTGAACAGGCAACAGAAATAATGCAAAATCCACAGACTGATGTTCAAAACAGCACTGATAATAACAAGGATACTCAAAATATTGATGGTAATGCACAACAACAGGAGACCAGCCCATTGACAGATTACCGTTCCCAATACGAAGAGCTTTATAAGATATACAAAGATATTGAACCAGGCATGGTAACAGTGACCTCTCTTAGTTCAGATACTAACT
Source organism: Lachnospiraceae bacterium (assembly GCA_017424235.1). GTDB lineage: Bacteria > Bacillota > Clostridia > Lachnospirales > Lachnospiraceae > COE1. Next base: position 29,513 of record JAFPAQ010000251.1, read on the forward strand.
GGTTTAACGAAGAGCTTCAGAGTGAGGGCATAGAAGCAGGAGTGATCATTGCAAACAATAACAGGGAGCTTTTGATACTTACAAGAAAGTCAAATATTGATAAGGCTGAAACAATCAGTGTTACATTCTGCGATGGAGTCAGTGTTGATGCAGTTATAAAAAAGTATGATGTAAGTATAGATCTTGCAGTAATAGCGGTAGATTTGAAATATGTAGGAGGTTCAACACTTGACAATGTTACTGTTGCCAAGCTTGGAAGCTCATCCTTGTCAGGAATTACCGGGACTCCTGTGATTGCAGTGGGAAATATATTTGGATATAATGATAGCGTATGTTATGGAATAGTGACTTCAAAAGGAAATCCCATATATTTGTCAGATAGTGAATATAATCTTATCACTACAGATATTTATTCTTGTGAGAGACCAAGTGGAATATTGGTTGACCTTAACGGTGAAGTTATAGGTATTATTGATAACAGATTTAACAACGCAGACACTAAAAATCTTATGTCGGCAATAGGTATTACAGAGTTAAAAGCACTTATTACCAAAATGTCAAATGGTGAAGATATTCCATATCTTGGCATACAGGCACAAAACATATCCTCGCAGGTCAGAAAAAGACTTGAACTGCCACAGGGAGCATATATATATGATATAGACATGGATTCACCGGCAATGATAAATGGTTTGCAAAAGGGTGATATAATTGTAAAAGTAGGAGCAAAAGAAGTAAAAAGCGCCTCTGATTATATGAATGCTTTAAGAGAAGCCTCATTTGAAAAGGAGCTTGGTATTACTGTGATGCGTGCGTCTGTCGATGAATATAAGGAAATGAAATTTAATATACTGCCAATAGTAAGGACGATTAAGTAGTAAATTTATATAGAATTTGAAGAAAGGTATGGTTAGTGAAATGAAATATATCAAGGATTATAAGGATGGAGACAGAGTTTTTGACATTTATTTTTGCAAATACAAGAGTTCCGCAGTGACAAAAAACGGAAAAAATTATGATAATGTTATTTTACAGGATAAGACAGGTACAGTGGATGCCAAAATATGGGATCCTAACAATGCAGGAATCGCAGAGTTTGATGCAGGAGATTATATTGAGGTTTATGGTGATGTAACTGTTTTTAATGGTGCATTGCAAGTTAATGTAAAGAGAGTGCGTCTTTGTAATGAAGGAGAGTATGACGAGGGTGAATATATGCCTGTCAGCAAGAAAAATATTGATGATATGTATTCACAGCTTTTAAAGATAATAGGTACTATTGAGAATGAGTATTTAAAGACACTGCTTAACAAATTTTTTGTTGAGGATGAAGAGTTTATAAAAGCATTCAAAAAGTCTTCAGCAGCAAAGACGGTACATCATGGATTTATTGGAGGACTTTTAGAGCATACACTTAGTGTGACCAGACTTTGTGATTATTATTGCAAATCCTATCCTATATTAAAAAGAGATCTTTTACTTACAGCTGCAATGCTTCATGATATGGGAAAGGTAAGAGAGATTAGCGCTTTCCCGATTAATGATTATACTGATGAGGGACAGTTTCTTGGTCATATTGTGATGGGTTCAGAAATGATTGGCGAAAAAGTAAGAGATATAGCAGGATTTCCAAAGATGCTTGAGATGGAGTTAAAGCATTGTATAATTGCACATCATGGGGAATATGAATTTGGTTCACCTAAGAAACCGGCTATTGTTGAAGCAATGGCACTTAACCTTGCAGACAATACAGATGCAAAGATGGAGACCTTTACAGAACTTTTAGAGTCAACAACTGAAAGAGGCTGGCTTGGATATAACAGATTTTTTGAATCTAATGTCAGAATGAGTGAATAATATGAAAAGAACTTCTGCTCAGAGCAATGGCTCTTTCGCGAAGAAGTTCTATGTTTCATACTTGGAAAAAGCTAAAGCTTTTTCATTACTATGTGTAACTCTGCAAAGCAGAGTTATGCGGGATTAGTATGAAAAGACATAACGAAAGGAAATGTAAAGTGGAACATAAAAAATATAATAAAAATGATATAATAACTGTAGTTATTGAAGATATGGGAATTGATGGAGAAGGTATAGGCAAGCTTGATGGCTATACCTTCTTTGTTAAAGATGCAGTAAT
>JAFPAQ010000252.1 GCA_017424235.1 Lachnospiraceae bacterium
AGTTATTGATAAAATGAGAAATGAAGCTTTAATCATTTTGGTTGGAAAGGGTCCTGCCGCTAGATATATAAGAAATTGTGAATCGAGTGATAATTGAGTCTTTTTGAAAAGAAACGCGATTTAGACTTGATTTCATGCAGCCTCATGTAAGTCTTAAAAAAGTCTCATGATAATAATTCGTCGCTAAAAAGGCGACGAAAAAAGCGACGAAATAAAGGCTGTAATAAATGGATAGTATCATGCGTGTTCAGAGCAAAGGTATCGCAAATGAACTGATGGAGCTGACGTTTGGAAAGGAGTGACACTTAATGATTGATATATACCGAGAAAAAAGAGTTAAAAGATTGGATTCTTCAAAACGATTTGTATTTCAATTTGAATACAGGTAATGAAGAAATGTCCGAAAATGAAATAAATCTCATTCAGCAGGTGGATGAGGCTAAATTGACACCAGATAAGCGTATTGAAACAAAATATGGATTGGGTACAATCCGTAATTTGTCATCCGGATGCAAGACATTACTCAATATTGTAAAGCATCCTGATAAGGTAATAAGTGTAGAAGAATGTGGCCCTAATGTGCTTAAAATCATTTTTGAAATGGATAATATAAAGATTTATATGTCCAGACCAACGCTTTTTGATATTCCAGATAATGTGCAAATCAGATTTAATGATTCTGATATAGTGACTGGCGGCAGGGGATATAGCACATGGTGGAGCAAGGAGTATGAAAGGAGAGAAGCAGATGATTTATAAGAATATTGCATTTAAAGCATATTGCATTTAAAGCATATCATAAAGGGCATAAAAGTCAATTTTGTTAAAGGAGGGTAGTGATGCCGGGAAAGCATAAGAATCCAACAATAGCATTTCAACCATTGACTTCTTGGCAGTATGCACTGATAGATGAATGAGTAAAACTTTCAGGAATGCAGAAAAAGGATTTTATCTGTAGGAGCATTATCTACTCAAATATCTGTATGGTGGGTAAAAAAGAAAATATTAGGATTATAGTAAATGCCGTGGAAGAAATGCAGTATACAATGAAGGAAATTGTCAAAACGCTATCTGCTGACGAATTTTCGCTTTCTGATGATACTTATCTGAAATTTAAAAATGATTTACTTGCATTAGCCATTACTGTGGTCGATATATTAAATGGTGCAGCGTATTTATTTGATAAAAAGCCTATTTCAGGTAATCAGCATTGGAAAAGCGATTTAGAAATGGAGCAGTTAAAAGATTGCTTAGCACCTTTTGGCAATTATGAAAATGATTGCTGATTTGTGCATTTTGAGGTATAATATAGTTGAATCATTATATCTAAGCATAGATTGGTTCCTAAGCTTGGTGTGAGATTAGTGATGATTATGAACCTATCAGTTAAGAAAGTATATTAACGATTTAAGTAGATTTGAAGGAGGCGACGCATATATGGGAACTGCAGAGTTAACGGATAAAATAGAAAGTTTATCAGCAGATGATTACAACATGGTAATCATGCTAGTGAATAGACTCACAGAAAAATCAGATATGGATGGTCTTCAAAAATTAAGTGAGGATCAACTAGTAGAGCAAATGACAGAATCAATTGCTAAAAGCAAACAGGGAAAAACTAAATCAGCAAGAGATGTATCCAGAAACATGAGGGATAAATATGCAGTATAGTGTAGAAATATCAGAATTAGCTGAGAAGCAGTATGATGATATATTATCATATATAGCGAATCAATTAAAAAACCCACAAGCTGTTAAAAATGTAATTGATGACTTTGACTCTACAGTAAACAGACTTGAAAAGCTGGCTGATAAATTTGGTTTTTGTAAGAGTGAGCGGTTGAAGGTATTAGGCTTGCACAAGATAAGATTTGAAAAGCATAGATACTTATTTTTGTACAGAATAGATGGTCAACAAGTTGTAATCGAAGGTATGTATCATGAGTTACAAGATTATGAAAATGCAATGTAAGATTCAGAGTACTTGCACTGTAAATGTATCGAATACTTGTGAAAACTGAATTTTTAGCTAGAAGTATTACTCAGATATAAAAGTAATACTTGAGTAACAAAATCTCTGCAAACGAGGTGGACAGCAGAGTAAATAAAAAAATACGCACCTCGTTTGCACCAAAAATGAACACATCTGTCTGGAGAGAACAGATAGGTGAGTCGAGTTTGAATAATGTACACGAGCCAAGAAATGCTGAATTTACGGTGTTTCTTGGCTCGTTTTTGGTTGAGTGACAATCAAATGACAATAATTTTGGAAAAGTTGGATGGATAATTAATTTGGTGTAATTAAGTACCAATTATTACCAAGTTTATGTATTTTGTCATCATCTCGCGGTGCATAGTGTGCAGCATCCGGTTTATAATCTACTGAATAAATGTATTGGTAGTTATTGCCTTCCTCAGAAAGACAGATATAATTGTGAGTAACATATATCTTGCTAAATGAAAAATCACCAAAGGATTCATTTACGATATCATAGCTTTCTCCATTTGCATCAATGAAATTATCATGATCAACGGAATATGTTGTTCTGTTGTAATATTGGAGAA
>JAFPAQ010000253.1 GCA_017424235.1 Lachnospiraceae bacterium
AATCACTTGTAATATCTGAAAGCTTATCACCCGACTCCCAATTCCTTTTTTCTATTTTACCATCTTTATCTGTAGTAATATTGAGACCTAATTTAGAACCTGTAATGTAACCGGATTTGGCAAGCTTATTAATCTTCATCGTCTGAATACCTATTGGTGCATCATTACCTGCAACAACAGACAGCTTGGTAGTATCAGATATCTTAGTAGTTTTCTTTTTGTATGCACTGCTAAATCTCAATTCAGTAAGTGAACTACTATAAAAACCATATATCTTTTTATTCAAATCCTGCCACTGCTCTTGTTTCCATTGGAGTTTTTTCTGATCATTCTTCAGATTGGTTACATTAGTTTTCTTAACAGATACCAACTGCTGAACAATAGATTCTGTATCCATCCCTGATGTCATACCCATCAATCTCATTCTATCTGACATATGTTTTCTCCTGCCCTTTCTTAATTTATATCGTCACTATTCAGTACCTTCATAGCTATAAAAACAAATAAACTTGTTCCTGCTATACCTACAATTTCGCGTCTACCAGAACACCTGCAATCTCCATGCTTTTAGCAATCAAATCCAAAGATTTTTCAGGCGGAAATTCTTTAAGCACTTCTTTTGTATCACGGTCAACTATCTTTATCGTAACTCTCTCTGTTTTTTCATGAATACCAAACTTTATCTCTGAATTCGGAAACTGCGCCTTTTTCATTTCTTCATTTTGTTTCTTTTTTTTCTCTTCAGCTGCCTTGTTTCTTTTCTCAGTTTCAGCCTCCGCAATTTCTTTTGCGCTATGACCGATTTCAAGAGATACAGCATCTCTTGAAATATCAGCTATATCATTCTTTTTATCAATTGCAGATTCTCCATCCGTGGATTTTACTATATTTTCGCCACTGCTGACACGTGTGTCTTTTTTTTCTTTAACAGATGTCTTTTTTGCCCCGCCATTACCTTTCGTGTCAATGCTTTTATATACAGCTACACCTTCTACATACATGCTGATTCACCTCCATGTCAATTGCATATATCAATAGATAATTTATCTGTTAACATAATTTAGTAATACTTATGTATAGAACCATTTCTAAACTTTATATCGGTATAAAAACAGAAAATGTTTATAGTAACTATAAACATTTTCTGATAATTTACCTTATTATTAATTACATATTCTTTTCTAATATCCAGACTAAAAATAACCTGTTATTTACCACCTAATAAACTTGCAAGCTGGTCTATGGCTGCAACATTATCAGTAGCTTCTTTATTTGCCTCCTGTATCTGTATATATACTTCCTTTCTATATACAGGCACTGATTTAGGGGCAGATATTCCTATCTTTACCTGTTCACCCTTTACTTCCAGCACTGTTATCTCGATATCGTTATTAATAATTAAAGCCTCACCTTTTTTTCTTGAAAGTGCCAGCATATTTTCCTCCATTCTGAAGAATATCCATTGTCACTATCCACATCACTGACAGCAACTATCTATCTTCCATATCTGCCTTATTTTATGCCATTTTTGCCATAAGACTGTTATATATGCTATGTTTGATCTCATAATTATCATCATCTGAAATCAACTGAACAGCCTTTAACCGGTCCATACTGATTATTATTGGTGCCTTAAGATTTACTGTAGTTTTGGTAATATCCTTAGGTACAGTAACTGTTACAAACATCAATATATTATCAGCTTGAAGATTTTCTCCTAATGGTGCCAGCAAATCTCTGTCAAATATAGGTTCATATCCCTGCATTACCAGATCAGGATTCATTACCGGCAACGCAAAATCAGGCTCCTGCAATGACTGCAGCCATTTAATCGCTGTATCATTCCCCTTCTCAACATCATAAATAAGTGTAAAGTCTGTCAAATCAGGAAATCCCAAAATGCCATGGTCAAATCTTATAATCTTGTCGTCTTCAATTGCAATTTTTCCAAATGCACGTGTGTTTACTTCAACCATAATTCCTCTCATTCCGCCAGCTATATCATTGTTCAGACAGTTCAAATCGTATGTTTTGTTTAATTATTTTATCCAATTTTTACTGTCTAAA
>JAFPAQ010000254.1 GCA_017424235.1 Lachnospiraceae bacterium
ATCAACGCCTTCTGCTTTTTTGAATTCAGCTAACATATAATCTGTAATTTTCTGGTCAAAGTCATCACCACCAAGACGATTATCACCACTTGTAGCAAGTACTTCGATAACACCTTCACCGATTTCAATGATAGATACGTCGAATGTACCACCACCAAGGTCATATACTAAAATCTTCTGCTCTTTCTCATTATCAAGACCATAAGCTAAAGCAGCTGCTGTAGGCTCGTTAATGATACGTTTAACATCAAGACCTGCAATCTTACCGGCATCCTTTGTAGCCTGACGCTCAGCATCGTTAAAGTATGCAGGAACTGTGATAACTGCTTCTGATACAGTCTCACCTAAATAGCTCTCAGCATCTGCCTTTAATTTCTGAAGAATCATTGCTGAAATCTGCTGTGGAGAATATTTCTTTCCATCAATTGTTCTGCCATTGTCTGTACCCATGTCTCTCTTGATAGAAGCAATTGTTTTATCCGCATTTGTTACTGCCTGACGCTTTGCAGGCTCACCAACAAGTCTTTCTCCTGTCTTTGTAAAAGCTACTACTGAAGGAGTTGTTCTTGCTCCCTCTGTATTTGCGATAACAGTTGGTTTTCCACCTTCCATAACTGCTACGCAGCTGTTAGTTGTACCTAAGTCAATACCAATAATTTTTCCCATGATTGTTCCTCCTAATTATAATCAAAACATTAATTACTCTAATTTATATATTTACTATTAACTAACTACAGCTACCATGCTGTGTCTTACAACACTGTCTCTGTAGGTATAACCTTTTTGAAGCTCCTGAGCGATTATTCCTGATTCGTACTCATCACTTTCTACCTGCATCACTGCATTGTGAAGATCCGGATTAAATTCACAGCCTACAGCCTCAATTGGCTTTACCTCAAGCTTTTCAAGTTCTGAAATAAGCTGTTTGTATACCATATTCATACCTTCTGCAAATGGCTGTTTAGCTTCCTCTTCACTAAGACCTGCAAGGCCTCTTTCAAAATTGTCAACTACCGGAAGAATCTTTTCTACAACACTTTTTGCGCCGGTCTCAAACATAGCTGATTTTTCTTTTTCTGTACGCTTTCTGAAATTGTCAAACTCAGCCATCTGACGTTTTACCCTGTCTTCAAGCTCTGTGACCTTTTCCTGAAGCTTATCAGCCTTTTTATCCTTTGACTTTCCTAACAGAGATTTTTTCTTTTTCTCTTTTCCTTCAGCTTCATTCTCTGCTGCCTCATCAGTTACTGTCTCCTCGGCTGCTGTTTCCTGTGTCTGCTCTTCTTCGGGGGTGGCAGCTTCCTCTGAGCTGTTTTCATTTACTTCCTGCTCATTTAACTCTTTATCTTCGTAATTCTCCACTCTCGTCATTCTTCCTTTCTTAACTCATTCTATTTCTTATATATTATATCAAGCTGTTGCTTAAGGGTTTTTAATGTACTGATTACCTTGTCATAATCCATACGTCTTGGTCCCACGATTCCTATGGTACCCTTCATGCCTTCTTCTAATTCGTAGGTAGCTGTTACCACACTGCAGTCCTTCATGGTCTTTATAGGAGTTTCATTTCCTATATATACCTGAATACCTGTGCCACTCTCATCTTCAAGAGATTCCTGAAAAAGTTCATTTAAAAGGTTCTTCTCCTCAAAGGTGGTTATCAGTTCACTTGCTCTCTGATTATCTGCAAGCTCAGGATACTTAAAGATATTTGTTGTTCCACTGGTATATATCTCAACATCCTCATCTTCCCGTATCACAGTAGAAATAACTTCCATTACCTCTGATACTATTGTATCATGTACACCTGCGTGAGCCTTTAACTTGGAAATCATTGCAAGGCTTATCTCCTCAACAGGCAGACCATTTAAATTTGTATTGAGAAGCATGTTAAGCTTTAAAATACTTTCATCATCAAGTGGTTCTTCAACTCTTATCATTGAATTCTTGATAACATTTCCTTCGACAACTATTGTGGCCAGAAGCTGACTGGCGTCTAACCTTGAAAGCTGTATAAATTTTAACTTATTACCCTTTACCTGTGGTGCAGATATCAATGTTGCATAATTAGTGTTTGCTGCAAGCATCTTTGCCATCTGCTTAAGTGTGGCTTCCATTTTGTCTTCTCTTTCAAGAAGAATCTTTTGCATTTCCTTTACTTCCTGAGTTGCCTGATTTAGCTGCTCTTCCTTCTCAAGCATCATCTGGTCTACATACAACCTGTATCCTTTGTCTGAAGGAATACGTCCTGCTGAAGTATGAGGCTGTAATATATATCCCAGCTCCTCAAGGTCTGACATTTCATTTCTTATTGTAGCAGAGCTTAGATTTAAGTCTGTATATTTGGAAATAGTTCTGCTTCCAACCGGCTCGCCTGTCTCAAGATAATTTCTTATGATTGCCTGAAGAATCTTCAGCTTTCTTTCATCAAGCTTGTCATCCAAACCCAATCCGTCACTCCCTTTCATCTTTGTTTTATTAGCACTCTTTATAACTGAGTGCTAATATTTACATATATTAAATTACTACTTTCTCATATTATTGTCAACATTCTTTTTAATTTTATTTATTAATAATCTATAAAAATGAGGTCAATACCATTACAAAGAACAAAGGATATCGCTATGCGATATCCTTTGTTCTTTGTAATATGGATAACAATATCTCAAATACGCTTTCATTTTCAAGTACAACAACTGCAATTTTGTTCTTCGCACGATTTAAGCCATGAAACAGATTACGTACAACTGACCTATCCGTACTGACAGCGTCCGATGACCTTAAATAACCTTCCTTATCATATTTAAAGGATGAGTCCATAAGCATCACTACCGCCTCAAATTCTTTACATATTCCCACTGAAGCCTTTACTGCCTCAGTATCAACCAGTGGCAGGCTTTCATCATATATATATGTGTAACCCTTTTGTATATAATAATCCAGCAGATTGGCGGCTTCCTCCACATTATTTGCAAAGCCTAATGAAACTGAAGGATATTCACCCCTTTTATGGTATTTTGTAACATTCATCATACAATGAATAAAAGAAGAAAGCTCACTGTTCATACGGATTCTGTTGGTAAGCCTGTATTCTTTAAAGAGGGGAAGGGCTTTTATTGATTTGACAATATCCTCCGGATTCTCCAGCTTCGAAACCGCCTCCTCAAGATCATACGAAAAAATTACGGGAATATTTTTCTTTACTGCATACTCCTTAATCTTTTCCAGTACCTCTTGTGACAGCTGATGTCCCTCATCAACAAATATAACTGAATACCTGTCAAAGGATGGCAGCTGACCACAATTTTCACAGCGATAAAAATCCACTCTTTTAAGCCTTTTATTTATATGCTCCATTTCTACCGGAAATGAACCGAAATGTAACACACACACCTTCTGCCTTTCTGACAGCACAAGTGCCATATCATACAAAAGCAAGGTTTTTCCTGTACCCGGAAGTCCTGTAAAGCCCTGAAACAGATTACCCTTGGAATGTACATTTTTTAATATATGGGATTTAATATCCTTTTGCTGAAAGGTAAGAAAATATTCCCGGCTAAGAAATCTCTCCGGATCAGTAAATGGAGAAATCAGATACTTTTCTTCTTTAAAAAGCTTCTCTATATCGTCTTCATAACACGTTTCCTGCCTTAAAAGATCCTCACACAATCTGCTCCATTCAGATTCTATGAGCTTGTTGCTCCTGGTAAGTCGTACCAGCCGATCAGTACTGCTTATATAAGTATATGAACGTACTGTCTTTCCAAGCGATGCAAGATAATACCTGTTCTGCAAAAGCTGTTTTTTTATATTCTCTTCCGATACCTCTCTGCTCTTTAATTCTATATTGACCACAAAATCATCTGATATTCGCAAAAGATCAAACTCTTTTCCAAGCTTTGGAATCTGAAACGAATAGTAAAAATTCATATTTACAGTATCCTTCTTTTCATCCTTTAACCGCTGTGAGAAATCCTTAAGACTCTGTATCTCCCATTTTTTTATGTTAAGTGAACGTGTACGCTTTGACATCTGTTTTTCCATTTTCTGAATCGCAGCTATTTTTGATATTCTTGTAAGTGCATAAATATTAATCGGTATAATTTTTATCACTCCTCTAAAACACTAAAGGGGACAAGTATTTGTCCCCTTTTACATTCTTTGCATTTTCATTGACATTTTATGCTCATACATTCTCTTGTCAGCTTCTTTATACACATCCATACTCTTCCATTCACGATTTACACTGTTGTCACAAAAGCCATATGCTGTGCTTATATTAAGTCCGGGAACATCTTCATTTTTCTTTTGAATGTTTTCTTTAAGATTGTCAAAAAGCTTATCAATATCTATTCCCTTCATATTAGGAAAAATTACCGTAAACTCGTCTCCACCCATTCTGCACACCAGACCACCTTTTCCAAAGGTCTTATCCAATACTTCGGCAAAGGAACGTATAAGAAGATCTCCTTTTTCATGTCCTTCAATATCATTAGTCTTTTTTAGATTATTAAGGTCAAAACATATTATTCCAACTACTTTGTTAGAAGCATCTAACTTTGTAAATTCTTCATCACACTTTCTGCGGTTTCCTATCTGAGTAAGAGGATCCTTATACGCCATTTCTTTTAATGCACTCTTTCTCATATCATCAGAAATCGCAACACTTATATCCTTACAGAAGTCTGTAATCTGAATCATTACAAAAAACAGCGCCCCAATATACATAAGACTGATATAATTAAACACCTGATCTGTAAATACATATTTTTCAAAATTGAATCTTACCACATCTGAAACTGTTATACTTATAAACACTATCAGACCAATTACTATAACTTTATTTTTATGCTTGTGACTTCGTATTCCATACACAGTATCTATTATCATATTCAGGCATATCAGTATAACTATTATATGCTCGCCAAATAACATCTTAGGAAAATGTACTATATTAAATATCTGCAGTACAGCTGAAACTATCATATATATTATCTGACTAAACAATGTGAACCAGAATAAGCCTTTCATAAATATCGGAGCGTCTTTTATGCCTTCTTTAAAATATAGCAGAACAAACAATGCCCATAAACACATGGATATATATTCAAGATAAGGCTTGACTTCTATATTATATGTAAACAAAGTAATAATATCGTACTCACATATAGACCACAGGCTTATGAATATGGAAAAAAACGAAACAAACACGAGCTTGATAAATTTCTTATTCACTGTAGAATAGTATAAGCTTATCGGCAAAACACTCATACCAAATACAAAAAGGAATAAGTTTACAGCAATTTCAAATATATTTTCCATCACAAAATCCCGTATCAGATAATTTCCATCATATATTTCCGGTGGTGTGATACTCGTAAAGGCATTATCCTCATTTACATACAAACGTATTCTTAAAGTCTTTCCCGCATAATCATCCGGCAGATTAATATAGCTGTAACCACTGCCAACTATTCTGCGAGTGGCTACATTTAATATGCCATAATGCTTGATAAGTGTATTATAATCACAGTAAACCTCATATCCCGAATTAACTGTATAGATTTTTAAAACAGGGTTTTTTATATCTACATCCTCCGGTATTGTAGTCACCATTGACAATACGGACCTGTTTTTTCTCTGCTTAGGTACCACTACATCAAGGTCTGCATTTTCATAATTGTGTCCATCAAGAAATATCTCCCAATTGGCATTTAGCCTGTAAGAATGAGACGTATTAGCGGTATTACTGTTTTTGGTAGCATCATAGTATACGAAAATAAAACCAAATACTAAAATAGTAACAAAAATACTAATTAAAATCTCTTTATTCTTTTTACTCATAATATCATACTCTTTGCGCTTTCATAGCCATCTTGTTATTGTACATTTTCCTGTCCGCATCGCGATATATGTCAGCACTTTTCCACTCTTTATGAACACTGTTATCACTATATCCTATGGCTGTGGTAATTCTGACTCCCTCTATTTCACTGTTTTTTCTTATAATGTTTTCTTTAAGACGGTCATACAGTTCACGAAGATTAATACCCGTTACATCAGGAAACAGTACAATAAACTCATCTCCTCCCATCCGACATGGAATACCAACTTCACCATAAGTTTCATTTAGTACTTCTGCAAATGAACGAATAAGCAAATCTCCTTTTTCATGTCCAAGAATATCATTTGCCTTTTTCAGATTATTCAAATCAAAACATATCATTCCATATGTCTTGTCGCTCATATCCATCTTTTCAAATTCTTTCTCACAACGTCTTCTGTTTGAAATCTCTGTGAGTGAATCTGTATATGCCATCTCTTCAAGTGCACTCTGGCGAATTGCATCAGAAAGCATATTGCTTATTTCCTGGCAAAAATCAACTATCTGTGTAATTACCAGTATCAGAGTACCTATGCACAACATGCTTACATAATGAAATACCCTATCTGAAAAAACATATTTGCCAAGATTATATCTTGCCATGTCCAAGGCACCAATTGCAATAAACACAATTATACCAAAAACAACAGGTCTTTTCTTCTTCGTACTGTTTTTCATCTCATATACAATGGCAACTACCATATTTACAGCTACAAGAAGTATTATAATATGCTCTCCCGAAAGCATTGCAGATAAATGCACGACATTGAAAAACTGCAGTGAAAACGAAAGTGCCAAATATAAAACCTGAATCATCTCTGTGGTTGCAAAAAGCCACTTCATCCACTTATGCCCATTCATCATTTCGCTTCTAAAATATAAAAGAACATATAATGGACAAATGTATAATGAAATAAATTCAAGATATGCTTTTACTTTAAAATTGTATGTAAATAATGAAATAATGTCATATGAACATATTGACCATAAGCTCACCACCACGGAGAATATCGAAACACATACAAGTTTAAAAAACTTTCCATTTTTTACTGAAAATACAATGCTTATTGGAAAAAGGCAAAGTCCAAATACAAACAGAAACATATTTATTGCAAGTGGCATCCTGTTTTGTATTATAAAATCCTTATACAGATAATTTTCATTGTACAAAAGCGGAGCATCAATACTGGTAAATGCCTTGTCCTCATTTACATACAGTACGATTCTTAAATCCTTTCCCGCATAATCATCAGGAATATTTATAAAGCTTAATCCATATCCTACAACCTTGCCTTGTTCATACTCCTCCATACATGAAGTATAGTAAAGCTCATTGTCAAAAAATATTTCAAAGGCTGAATGTATTGTATAAAGCTTCAGCACCGGATTTTTGATTATTTCCTCCGGCATAGTCCGACTCATACTTATTATTGACCGCTTATGCTGTTGCTGGGGCACAAATACCTCTAAATCAACATCCTCGTAGGTCTTACCATCAACAGTCATGCACCAGCCTGCATTAAGACTGATAAAATGTGATGAATCAAGATTATTTTTACCCATATAATAATATGCAGTTAGAAATGTAACAAATACCAGAATCAGTGCTGATACTGCCAAAAATCTCTTTGCACCTAATTTCATTCGCTCTCTCCCTACACAAAATACAATTTATTTTGATATTATATTATTTTTATTCTAGCATTTGTTTGTGTCAATTTCAATACATTGTTGACCTTGTGTAATAATTATCACTTATTTCGAGCTATTTCGCATATTTTTTATATAATTCAACATGGTCGTAAATGCATCTCCAGGAGCTTGACGAACCTGCCGTGCAACATACATACTCGTTACCACTGTTGTCTTTACCGAAGCTTACTGCACAGTTTTTGGACTGCACCACAAAACCTGTCTTGGCGCATAAAACTTCACCACCTGTATCCTTGTCCTCAATCCTTCTCAAAAACCAGTTAGAAAGAACCAGCCCCTCCGGATGCTGCTGTGTAATTGCAGTAGTATAGACATGTGCCGCTAAGACCTCTCTGCAAAACGGATTATCAAGTGCCGCTTCCATTATCATAGCCATGTCATAAACCGTACAATGATGCTGTTCATCATAAAGTCCTACACAGTTTGTAAAATGTGCAGTCTGTGAAAGTCCAAGCTCCTCCACTTTTTTGTTCATAAGTTCAACAAATGCCTCATGGCTGCCTGCTGTATAAATAGCAAGTCCCATGGCTGCATCGGCTCCCGAAGGCAATATTGTTCCATAAAACAAATCGCGTACAGTTACCTTTTCACCAACGTCAAAACCAACATTGCTACAGTCATTTACATAGCTGTAATCGGTAATATCTATAGTAATCTCAAATTTATCATCAAGTTTTTTGTCCTCATTAGAATTTATTCCAAGCTGCTCAGCTGCTACAAGCACAGAAAGTACCTTTGTCATGGATGCAGGACTTATAACATCCTTGTAGCCTTTTTGAGCGAGGATATTTCCGGTTGCCTTGTCAATAAATACAACTCTCTCACTTATAATCTCATCACTTATTCCGTCAGTATTATCGGTTATCTGTGCTGAATAAATTTTGTTTTCTTTAACTACATCTGTTGACTGTGATATAACCTCAGTCATCTCAGGAATTATATTATTTTCTGTTTCATCCTCAGTATCAGAAGCAGCCGTCTCAGATTCTGCTTCAACAATAATAACTGTATTTTCTTTATCAGAGGACTCAGGCATATTCTTTTTTATAGTGTTCACAACCACACCGGCTGTTATTGCAAATGCCAGAATACCCAAGCCTGCAGCGGCAAATTTCCAGTACTTTTTTATCAGAGCACGTCGTCTTAGCTGCTTTTCCTTCTCTATTTTCATCTGTCTGATACGTTCTTTTCTAATATCAGAAATATCATCATATGCTATCTCTTTTACATTATTTGGGGCATCCCGTCTTACAGTATCTGTTCTTTTGTCTGAAATGGATTTTTGTTCATTTATATCAAATATTTCAAAATCATCGTCTCTCATATTTCCTCACAATCCGCACTATAACTTATAGTCTTTTATTACTTTTATTATATCCGATAAAATAATATACATTCGTAACTATTCAGTACTCTTATAGTTACATCCATTTTAACAATGCAAAAAACCAAAGTCAACATACCTTAATAAGAGCGATACTGTAATATCCCCTCAAGATTCATGGTATAATCAAAATATGTTTCATCAATATAATAGAACTTTTCTATCTTTTTGCCGGCTTCCATATCAAGAATGATTTCTTCTATCTTTGGTCCCAGTAAAGGATTACACTCTATATCAGCCGCTATCTCCTTTTTCTGTATTGCAATCAGTGCATCCCTGACTGCATCAAAGGAAATTATTATTATATCTCCATCTTTACCAAGTGTGCGTCCTGACTCTTTTATTGCCTCTATCGCACCAAAAGTCATATTGTCATTTTCACTTATGACCACATCGATATTATCGTAGGTATCCAGAAATTCTTCCATTACCTCCTTTGCCTTTGCCTGTGTAAAATCTCCGGACTGCTTATCAAGTATTATCCATTTGCGATGCTTTGATGCTATATCACGAAAGCCTTTGGTTCTTCCAATCTGGGCAGAAGACCCCATTGTTCCTTCAAGCATAACAATATTTATTACATCTGCTGCACGTTTCTGCTCTTTAAGATATTTTTCCAGCCATTCACCGGCTGCCCAGCCTTCATATTTAAAGTTACTTCCTATCCAGCATTTATAGAGACTGTCATCTTCTGTCTCCACCTGACGGTCAGCTATGATCACAGGTATATTTGCATCTTTGGCTTCCTTAAGAACAGTATCCCAGCCAGTCTCAATAATAGGATCAAGTATAATATAATCTACCTCCTGAAGTATAAACTTTCTTATGGCCTTGATCTGATTTTCCTGTTTTTGCTGACCATCATCAAAAATAAGATAGTAGCCCTTTTCTCTGGTAAAGGTATTAATATAAGACTGCGTATTTACAGTTCGCCAGTCAGACTCCGAGCCAATCTGCGATATACCTATAACTATATAATTATCATCGTACTCAAAATTTTCCTCAGACATCAAGGAATCTGTCTGAGCCTGTGTACTTTCATATTCATTTTCCGTATCGGTTCCGCTGCCTGCACAGCCATACAGGCTGATTAGCATCACAGATAAAACCAGCCAAAAACATATAGCATTTTTTCTATTCATACCCAAACTTAACCCTTTATATACTGATAATAATATACAAACTGCGAAGAAAAGCCTGGTTTCCTTCGCAGTCAATTATCATTATTATATTTTATAATTACCCTGTTTTAATTATTTTTTTGCCTCTTTAATCTTTGCAAACACACTCTGTAATACGATGAAGAAGCATAACAATGCTGCTACAGCGATGTTTGACCATGAGCTTAAGAGCTTACCATTTGTCTTAACAAGTGTTGAGATAGTACCATTTATAAGTACACCAAAGAATGAGCCTATTGGATTACCTACACCACCTGTAAGAAGAACACCACCGATTACTGATGAAGCAATTGCATCCATCTCAAGACCGGTTGCCTGCTGTACGTTTCCGGACATTGTGTTGAGACAGTAACAGATACCTCCGATTGAACAGAGGAATGACGAAAGAATGTAAGCATACATCTTTGTCTTATTTACATCAAGTCCCATCATTGCGGCTGACTGCTCATTTCCACCTACTGCATAAAGACTTCTGCCAAACTTAGTATACTTGAGCATAAGTGTAATTGCAACAAGAACCAACAAAGCCACAACTACTGTGATTCGGATATATGGAACCTGTAAAACACCTTTATTGTTGGTATATGCACCAAAAGGCATTTTAATCTTTGCATTTGCAAGTGCTACGAAAGTAGGATTGCTTATTGAAACCTGATCTGTACAGATAATAGCTGTCATACCTCTTCCGAAGAACATACCTGCCATTGTAACGATAAATGGCTGAATCTTAAGGTATCCGACACAGTAGCCCTGAACACATCCAAACACAATACCGATTACCAGCACCAATATACAAAGTACGATTGGATTCATGTTCCAGCGCTCCATACCTACTGCAAGAAACATACAGTCAAGAGCGATAAGCGAACCGACCGAAATATCAATACCACCTGTAAGCATTATACATGTCATTCCACATGTAACACAGAGAAGTCCTGCATTGTTGATAAGGATATTTAAAAATGTCTGCAAATGAGTAAATCCCTTTGCTGAATATATAACGCAGCCTGCTGCATACATTACAAAGAATAAAACTATAGTAATTATGATAAGAATAGTATTAGCATTTAACTTCTTACTCTTCATTATGCTGCACCTCCCTTAGCTAACTCTTTCTTTGCTGCTCTCTGTTTGAAATATGCCTTTACCGGTGGAGCCTGAATAGCAACTATGATAAGAACGATGATTGCCTTGTATACAGGTGCCTGTTCTGTTGAAACTCCAAGCGCATAAAGAGTAGTAGTTATAGCCTGAATAGTGTAGGCTCCGATAACAGAACCTGCAAGTCTGAACTTACCACCTCCAAGGCTGTTTCCGCCAAGTGCTACAGCAAGGATAGCATCCATTTCAAAAGTCTTTCCGATGTTGTTTGAGTCTGCTGAGCTGATACGTGAAGCAGCAACAATACCTGCTATACCTGCGCAAAGACCACAGATAATGTAGCAGATAAATATAATTCTCTGTGAATTGATACCTGCAATTCTTGAAGCTTTCTTATTAATACCAACACTCTGTACATAGAGACCAAGTGCTGTCTTCTTTAGGAAAAGTGTCATAATAACAACACATATTGCAGCTATTATTATAGGTGTAGGAATCATTCCAATGTATCCACCAAAGATTTTAAATGAATCAACACGAACATAAACTATCATGTTGTTGCAGAGCAAAAGTCCAACAGCTCTTGCTGCTGAGAAAAGGATAAGTGTTGCTACCATTGGCTGAACATTGAGCTTTGATACCAAAAATCCATTAAACGCACCACACAAAAGTCCAATTGCAAGTCCGCCAAGTACGCCTACAATAAGTGGATTAGCATATTCATTTGTTGATGAAACACCATATCCTGCCAAAAGCATACAGCAGAAAGATGCAGCCAGTGACATTACTGAACCTACTGAAATATCTGTACCTGCTGATGCTGATACTACCAAAGTCATACCGATTGCAAGAATCGCTATCTCACTGCCGCGGTTAAGAATATCGATAAGACGTCCAAATAAAAGACCATTTCTTATTGATATTGTAAAAAAGCTAAGTGCAAAATTTCCATTTGCAATATCATAAACAATATTTACTGCCATTACCAGGATCATACAAAAGATAGGCAGAAATAGTGGTTTACTAAATAATTTTTTAATACTACTCATTTGATCCACCTCCTGCAATCTCTTTCATTACACGCTCCTGTGTCAGATCTTCTGTGATCTCTCCAACCTTCTGTCCATCTCTGAGAACTATCATCTTAGAACATGTACGAAGCATCTCTTCTATTTCAGAAGAAATGAATATCAGACTCTTTCCTTCTCCTGCAAGCTTAAGTACAAGCTTCTGAATCTCTGTCTTTGTACCGATATCAATACCTCTTGTAGGCTCATCAAGAATAAGGAATGTTGGATCTGTTGCAAGCCATCTGGCAAGGATCACCTTTTGCTGATTACCACCTGAAAGCTGCTTGATAAGTGTTTCCTTGCTTGCTGTCTTGATCTGAAGCATCTTTATGTATTCATCTGCGAGCTCATTCTGCTTACTCATTGGCAAAAGCTTGAACATACCACGTTTTGCCTGAAGTGCAAGAATGATATTTTCTCTTACAGACAAGTCTCCTATAATACCTTCTGCCTTTCTGTCATCAGGCAAAAGTCCCATTCCAAGCTTCATGGCATCGATTGGTGCATTGATATTTACCTTCTCACCACATACCTTAAGCTCTCCTGTCTGATTTTTATCAGCACCATATATAACTCTTGCAAGCTCGCTTCGTCCTGAACCCAAGAGTCCTGTAAGACCGACGACCTCACCTTCATGTATTTCAATATCAAATGGTTTGATGGTTCCTTTATGGCTGAGTCCCTTGCCATCAATAACCAATGGTGCCTTGCTAAAGTCCTGCTTTTCCTCTGTTTTAATAGCTGCAAGGTCATCAAAATCTTTACCCATCATGGCAGCTACCAGCTTCACTCTTGGAAGCTCTTCAATAGGATATTCGCCGACTAATTGTCCATTTCTAAGTACTGTTATTCTGTCACACACAGCATATACCTGTTCAAGGAAATGTGTAACAAATACGATTGCAACTCCTTTTTCTTTAAGCTGTCTCATAAGCACAAACAGCTTTTCAACCTCATGGTCATCCAAAGATGATGTAGGCTCATCAAGAATAAGTACCTTACATTCAAGGTCAACTGCTCTTGCAATGGCTATCATCTGTTGAAGCGCAAGTGAACACTCCTCGAGATTTGCAGTTACATCTACATTAATATCAAGGTCATTTATAATTTTCTGTGCCTTTGCCTTCATCTCTTTCCAGTTAATGGTGCCAAGCTTTGTCCTTGGCTCTCTTCCAATAAAAAGATTCTCCGCAACACTTAAGTTAGGGCAGAGATTTACTTCCTGATAAACCGTTGAAATACCTTTATTCTGGGCATCAAGAGTAGAATGGTTAACAACAGCTCCTTCAATACCATCTACATGTATTTCACCGGCTTCAAATGCATTTATTCCTGTAAGACATTTGATAAGTGTAGATTTACCAGCTCCGTTTTCCCCCATAAGAGCCATTATCTCACCCTTGCGTAAAGTGAGGTCTACATTATCGAGTGCCTTTACACCAGGGAAAGTCATAGTTATTCCCCTCATGGTCAAAACAACCTGATTATCCATATACACCCAATCCTTCCTTACATCAAATCGAATGAAAAGCAAAATGCTTTAATCATTCGATTATAACTAACAACACCTTCTTAAATTTTTCTATCACATAATAAGGAGGAGACTAAAACTTCCATCTCCTCCCCCTTTTAATTTTTATTTTAGAATGAAATCAGAACTTTACTAATTAATACTGAGCATCAATGATTTCCTGTGTTACAACAGTAAGCTCCTGCTTCTCGCCATTAACTGTGATATCTGAGAGGATATCCTCTTTTACATACCAGTGCTCAACCATGAATACTTCTTTTTCAGGTGTTCCGCCACTCTGGAGAGTCTTGATAACGTCTTCAACGAATGGAGCTGCAAGTGGATTACACTCAAAGTCTGCTGTGATGTTGCCAGCCATTACTTCTTCAAGACCTGCTGTACAAGCGTCGAAAGAAATAAGAACTACATCACCGTCTACACCATAAGAAACACCAGCGTTCTTCATAGCCTCCATAGCACCAAATGCTTCGTTATCGTTCTGGCAAACTACTACATTGAACTGTCCTTCATATGACTTGCAGTAAGATTCCATTACTTCCTGTCCACCAGCCTGTGTGAAGTCACCGCTCTGTGAATCAATGATGTTCCAGCCTTCTGCATCAGCGATTTCCTTGAAACCATCTGTACGTCCGATAGTAGCTGAAGCACCTGTAGATCCTTCGATAACTAATACATTAACATCTTCCATTCCTTTTGCTGCTGCATAAGCTTTTAACCACTCACCTGCTGCAAGACCTTCTGTCTTAAAGTTTGAACCTACCCATGAAACATATTTATCTGAATCATCAATTGTACGGTCGATTACGATAACAGGAATTCCTGCTTCCTCGCACTCTGTAAGTACTGTATCCCATCCTGTTGAAACGATTGGGTCAATGATTATGTAATCAACCTGCTGCTGAATGAATCCACGAACTGCCTCGATCTGTTTAGCTGAATCATTGTCACAGTCTACGAACTGAAGATCATATCCGTTCTCTGCTGAGAATACTGTCTGGCAAGACTTTGTTGAAGCTGTACGCCAGTCTGACTCATGTCCAACCTGTGCAAATCCGATGGTTACTACCTCTCCTGATGCTGTATCGTCTGCCGGAGCCTCTGCTGCTGTATCATCTGCTGCTGCATCATCTGCTGCCGGTGCTTCTGCTGCTGCATCGTCTGCTGCCGGTGCTTCTGCCTCTGTCTTTGTATCTGTTGTTGTTGCTGGTGCTTCTGCCGGTTTTGAACCACATCCTGCAAGCATTGTTGCTGTCATTGCTGCACATAAAACTGCACTTACTAATTTCTTTTTCATAAAAAATTCCCTCCAAATATATAATTATTATTTTCAGGCTGTCATACCTTCCTGCAACCTGAGTATGTAATAAGTATATATTTGAAGGGATTTTTTTTATACAGATATATTTTCGAATTATGTGTGCTTTTTTACTAATTTATGAACAAATTGTAATTAAATTAAAAACATTCGCACAAAAAGGGTGTTTTTTTACGAAAAATAGTAACTTTTTTACGTTAATATATTTTTCAATATTACTAAATTTCCACATTATACTTCTTATAAGGTATATTTATCCACATTTTTGTGCCTTTTTCATATTCACTTTCTATTTTGATGTTATAAGCACTTCCATAATTAAGTACAAGTCTCTGATTTACATTAAAGAGTCCAAAACCACCCTTTTCCTTGTTATTCTCAAGTTTTCCATCAATTATCATTTGTACCTGTTCAAGTCTTTCAGAAGTCATGCCGATACCGTTATCACTGACACAAAAAACTATCATATCATTATCTGCCCTTCCTGTGACCTTTATCCTGCCGCCACCACGTTTATTCTTTATTCCATGATAAAGTGCATTCTCAACAAGCGGCTGTAATGTGAGCTTTAATATCTCACACTGCATTATATTCTCATCAATGTCTATCTCATACTCAAGAATATCCCTGTATCTGAACTGCTGTATCTGAAGATAGCTTTGAATATGTGCCCTTTCATCACTTACGGAAATAAAATCCTTCCCTTTGCTGAGTGTGGTCCTGAAAAAATCAGAAAGAGCTGATACCATATTCACTACCTGTTCACTCTCACCTGACTCTGCAAGCCATATAATATTATCAAGAGTATTGTATAGAAAATGTGGATTTATCTGCTCCTGCAAAAGCCTTAATTCCGCTGCTCTTAAGTTTAACTCTTCAACACGGATATCTTCTACCAGCTTGCCTATCTCCTCTACCATACTGTTAAAGCTGTCATTTAATGATGCGATCTCATCTACCTTTCCTTCGTGCGCTCTTATCCCAAAGTCACCACTGGCTGCACATTCTGCCGCCTTACAGATATTTCTAATAGGAAGCGTAATACTTTTCATTATCATATTGCTGATAATAAGCGCACCCACAAGGATAATTATAAGAATCACTACTGTAATATGTATTGCACCTTCAACTTCATTGTGAATACCAATTCTTAATTCCTCAAGATTCTTATTCTGTTCATAAATGTAATACTGTATCTGCTCCTGAATAAGCTCAGTAAGAACTCTTATATCCAGGTCAAGTCTTTCCATATTAGTCTCATAATTTCCGCTCACGGCAGCATCATTTACAATCTCGCTCACACAGTCTTCAAGAGTATCTATACTCTTTAAAATTGCCAGGAGTCTGCTTCTGGCAGCATCTGTATCTGCCTGCTTGGATAGATTTTCAAATACTTCTCTTGCCTGTTCAATAGATGTAAAGGGTCTTTTGGTATCCACTATATCATGTGCTCTTTCTGAATTTGCAACTATGATATACATGTCATAATCCATATCCTCTTTAAATTTTATGTTATATTCATTTGCACTGGTTATCTTTTGTACAATATCATCATATTCATCTGATATCCTGTTAATCTGCAAGAGTACATACATTATAAGTATAGTAAGCGGAATCAGACATACCGTCAAAAGAAGCATAAGTCTTTTTCTTAATGAAATTCCTCTTTTCATTTTAATCCTTACTACGATATTCTCGTGGGGTACACCCTTGTGTTTTCTTAAAAATACTTCCAAAATAATGTGAATCCTTATATCCTACTTCAAATGCAATATCCGTAAGCTTTTTTGATGTTGTGCGCAAAAGCTCCTTTGCCTTTTCCATACGGATTCGTGTAAGATATTCTATAAAGGTCTCACCAAGCTTTTGACTGAATATCGTACTGAAATGGTTAGGACTTAGATTGACACTTGACGCCACCGTATTAAGCGAAATATCATCCATAAAATAGTTTTCTTCTATGTATTCCTGCGCCTGTTTAAGCACCTGGTCATACTTATTTCCTGCACCCTTATCCCTGATATCAATCGTTGTTTCAAGTAAATGTTTTAAATATTCTTTTGTGTCTTCAATGCTTCCAAATACCTTTAAAAGATTTTCTTCTGTGCCATACAGCTGTGAAAGCTCCTGTTTACTGTATCCCATTTCTTCTGCTATATTTACCGCAGCTATATAAATATCCATAACCACATACTGACGAAACAGTATTGACTGTATATTTTTGTTTCCTATTTTTTCAAAATATGAATCCAAAAAAGCATCTATCTCACTCTTAAGACCTGTGTTAATGAAATTTTCTATATTCTTTCTGTCTGATTTAGATACATTTAGATTTTCAAGATATATAGGCTTTTCTTCAGTTTCTGTCTTTTTATCCAGAAGAGAAATATCTACTATCTGGTTTCTCTTTTTAAGAAATCTGTGTGCAAATTCAGCATTGGCAGCAGTGTAACAGTTTTTCATTTCTCCCATTCTTGCCGTACTCTGCCCTATTACACCAAAATACTCCAGACAAAACCTGTTACTTATAAGCTCAATAAGCCATTTTTCAAAATCCCTGTAAAGAGCATCAACAGAACATTCTGTCTGCCCTTTAAATATTATCCAGAATTCCTCCCTGCCACGGTCAATTATCACTATATTAGGATTTTGTTGTGAAAGAGCATCAAATTCCTTCTTAACCTCTATGAGCTTGGAAGTGTATTCCTCTATGCTTCCATTATTGAACAGCTGCAAAAGCAATACATTGTAACCGGTCGCAGCAAGCTCTACCCCCAGCTCTTTTCCTTCCTTTAACAGTGAGGAAACGGAACAGTCCGCAGTGACAAATTTGATGAAAAAATTGCGTCTTGCAAGCATTTTCTGCTCCTGCTCATTTTTATTTCCATCGGCTTTTTTGCGCTGTTCATATATACTGTTGCCAACCTTATGCAAAGTCTCCAAAAGCTTTACACTGGTAACCGGCTTTAGCATATACTCTGCAATACCTATATCTATTGCTTCCTTTGCATAATCAAAATCATTATAACCACTGAGCACTATTATTTTTATGTCAGGCAACTCAGCCTTAACAAGACGGCTAAGCTCTAAACCGTCCATAAACGGCATCTTTATATCTGTTATAAGGATATCCGGCTTTTCCTTAAGAATAAGCGGGTATGCAAGTTCTCCATCTCCTGCATCTCCCACAAAGCAAAAGCCTTCCTTCTCCCAGTCAATCTTCTTTTTGATACCCTCGCGCATTATTATTTCATCTTCAACCAAAAATACCTTTAGCATTGTAACCCCTACTCATACTAATAACCATACCTTATTCCATTCTACGAATTTGTGCAAAGCACAAATTTGCCGTGTGCAAAAACTTCCGTTTATGGTTTTTGCACACTGTTATTGCCATAATTTACCACTTAAGAAATAGCATACTTATTTTGACAAACAATGTCAAATAAAAATCGAATGCAAAAGCTAAAGGCTTTTTCACATTCGATTTTTTAATGTAGTTATTATAATTACGATAATTTTTTACAGTGCACACTGTGTGTGTACTGTAACTTACAATTCTGAAAAGATCGCCACAAGCTTATTTATCTTGGCATGTGGTAATTTGGCAGCTAAAACCGCTTCCATTCCTATTATTATTGCATCTCTGTGACTGTCAATAAATTTCCTGTCAACAGCTGCATCGCCCATATCAACTCCTGCAAAGGTACGAAATGCCTCATAAAAATACAATATATCCATCTGGGAAAGTCCTGCGCTGCTTGCCTTATCAAACATAATATCCTTGTAATTTTTGTTCTTTTTATCAAATACCTTGGATATGACCCTCTCTACATCTTTAGCCGAGATAGGCTTTACTATGTAATCAATAGCACCTATATGCTTTGCTTCATTCTCAAAACATTCGCGTCCATGTGATGTACAGACCACTACCTTCGCCTGTGGATCAAACTCTATGATACGGCGCATACACTCCATACCATCTATTCCTATCATACTAACATCACACACCACAAGATCCGGTCTGAATTTTTTATATAATTCTATTCCACTATCACCATCTGCTGCCTCTGCGCATACCTCACAGCCTTTATTTGTAAAAATATGTCTTAAAAGATTTCTCATCAAAGAAGCGTCATCTATCAGTAAAACTCTGCACATATGTTGTAAGCAAATCCTTTCTGTATTTGTCTGTCGTTAAAAACTCGGGTTTTCATTCTGAAAACACCTCGCGGGATATAACCTCTGTACAGTAACTGTCTGTCTGCTACTAATTTGGTTATAAAAGATATTTTATCATAATTTATTATTTTTTCAAACTATTATATTCAATTGTTAACTTTTTTCTGACACTTGTTAAAATTTAATAATTACACTACTTTATATTACTTATTTTTACAAAATATGATATAATGTTGTCTAAAAAACGAAGGGAGAATTGAACATGGAAATATCTAACACAATAAAATATGTAGGTGTAAACGACCACGAAATCGATCTGTTTGAGGGACAGTATATAGTAGAAAATGGTATGGCATACAATTCTTATGTAATTACTGATGAAAAGATTGCCGTAATGGATACCGTTGACGTCAATTTTGTCGAAAAATGGTTAACAAATATAAAAGAAGCTATAGATACCATATCGTTGGAAAATATGGCTTGCAGGTACAGAATCTGTTAAAAAAGGCGGCCAGTCTCGAAATAAAAACTATCTGCCCTCTCCACGGTCCTGTACTTAGCGAAAATCTTGAATACTATTTAAATCTGTATCAGATCTGGTCTTCTTATGGAGTAGAATCAGAAGGAATATTTATTGCCTATACTTCTGTTTATGGAAATACAAAGAAAGCGGCATTGCTTCTTGAAGAAAAACTCAAAGCACTTGGATGTCCTAAGGTATCGATTGCAGACCTTGCAAGAGAAGACATGGCTGAATGTGTTGAGGATGCCTTCAGATATGGAAAGCTTGTACTTGCCACTACTACATACAATGCAGGTATCTTTCCATTTATGCGTGAATTTATCGAGCAGCTTACAGAACATGGATTCCAAAACAGAACTGTAGCTTTTATTGAAAATGGAAGCTGGGCACTCACTGCTGCCAAAACCATGAAGGGTATGCTTGAAAACTGCAAAAATGTCACATTTGCAGAAAATGAAGTACATATCAAATCAGCCTTAAATGAAGAAAGCATGGCACAGCTTGACGCACTTGCTGCCGAACTGTGCAGTGAATACAATAAACAGTAAATATAGCACAACAAAAAAGATACGTCTCACTTCATATTAAAGAGAGATGTATCTTTTTTAATTAATCCTATAATTCAGTAAAATCAAGCTCCGGTGCAGTTTTAATCTGTGAGTCAATGCCTAAGGCTTCTTCTTTGTTTCTAATCATATCATCTATTTCATCTGATGAATAAACATGTTGTTACCGTTAAAATTAATGCCAATCGTTTTTTCATTACCTTTTACTCTCCCTTATTTTTTATGTAAACCTTTTTTACCTTAAAAGGTTACCATACAGGGTG
>JAFPAQ010000255.1 GCA_017424235.1 Lachnospiraceae bacterium
ATTCCGGTATATATGATAAGAACCAGTAATTTTACCCCCTAAAAGAAAAATACCACAGAACCCTTGGATTCTGCGGTATTTTTCTCTTATAAATGAATCGGAGTGACAAGATTCGAACTTGCGGCCTCCACCTCCCTAAGATGGCGCTCTAGCCAAACTGAGCCACACCCCGTTTCGCTGACAAAAGATATTATACAAACAATAATTTTAAATGTCAACATAAAATTAATATTCTAAATTTTGAAAAAATTTGAAATAATTTTACATGTGACAATTGAATAGAAAGAAAAAATAAAAATATTTTTAAAAAGTATTGACAATTGTCAGATAACTTGTTATATTATATTTAGATTCGTGATAACTCCATCACGAATAAGCATAAAACATTTGCTTCAAATGTTGAAAATGCTTTTCACTTAACTCTTTTTCAATATAGTAATCCTTAGAAGAAAGCTTTTTTTCAGTAGTATCCTCCCAATTCTTTGCTACTGAAAAGAAGCTTTCTTTGTATGGGAACAATAAAAAATGTAAAAGATATTTGTGATTAACTTGACATAGTAATTAGTGTCATATAGTATTCAATTTATAGACTCGCGTAATAGTGGTTGTGAATAGTTATGAAATTAATAGATAAATATGCAGCATATTTATTGGAATGTGAGGATATATGGAAAGAGCACTTATTGTAGGTGTTAATATAAGTAATAGTCAAAGCCGAAATAGTAATAATCGATATGAAAGTTTTAATCTTGCAATCAGGGAAATGGTAAGTCTTGCAAAGGCCTGTGAAATGGAAGTGGTTGGACAGGTAGAACAGAATATGGAAAATGCAAATACTGCAACCTATATAGGACCTGGCAAGGTGGTAGAAGTAAGGGAAGCTGCTAAGGCATTGGAGGCTGATATAGTTATATTTGATAATGGTCTTTCTCCAATACAGCTTAGAAACCTGCAAAATGAACTGGATTGTCCGGTGATGGACAGGACAACTCTTATTTTGGAAATCTTTTCTACCAGAGCAAGAACAAGAGAGGCTAAGCTTCAGGTAGAAGTAGCTCGTTTACAATATATGCTTCCAAGACTTGTAGGACTTCATGATGCGCTTTCGCGTCAGGGTGGTGCAAGTGGTGCCATGAGCAATAAGGGTTCTGGAGAAAAGAAGCTGGAGCTTGACAGAAGACGTTTGGAGCATCGTCTTACTTCCATGAAGAGAGAGCTTGAGAGTATTGCAGGTGAAAGGGAAACTCAGAGAAAGAAGAGAACTGAATCAGGAATTCCAAGAGTAGCACTTGTCGGATATACAAATGCAGGAAAATCAACTATTATGAATATGTTTTTAAATGAATATGTTGATAATGAGGATAAGCTTGTATTTGAAAAAAATATGTTGTTTGCAACGCTTGATACAACTGTAAGAAGGATAGAACCTGGGGACAGGAATGCATTTTTGTTATCGGATACCGTTGGATTTATTTCCAATCTGCCACATAGTCTGATAAAAGCGTTTAGATCTACCCTTGAAGAGGCATGTGAAGCAGATCTTCTGATTCATGTTATTGATTATTCAGATGAAAATTATTATGAGCAGATGAAGGTCACAGAACAAACATTGAGAGAATTGGGAGCAGATACTATACCTATGATTTATGTGTTTAATAAGGCTGATTTATGTGGTATGGGTCAATTGGCTACTATTCAAGGGGATGATAAGATATACATGTCAGCTAAGACAAAAAGTGGTATTGATGCACTGCTTACCATGATAGAGGCAAAGCTGTCAGGAAGATATGAAGAATGTGAACTGTTGATACCCTATAAAAGAGGAGATATTGTTTCGTATTTAAATGATAATTCTGTTATATATGAAACAGATTATAGAGATGATGGTGTTTATATTAAGGCAAGTCTTAGTGTTGAGTTAGCAGGAAGATATAGGGAATATATACAATAATTGCGGATAGTTATAAATATTGAATAAAATTGTGGAGAAGTTATATGCTATTAGTATATGACTTCTTTTTTTAATTCGATATATCTGTAAAAAACATTATGTTAGCTGATGTTTACAAAAAATTAATAATTTCATAACAAAAATGTGCTAATTTATATAATAAATTATATTCATGGATTACTATACTTTGGGGGAATTGGTGAAAATATGGATAAAATTGAAAATAAAAACGGTATTTTTGACAAAGTACTATTTTTGATGGGGCTGGCAGGAGTATTGATTTTAAATATAGTAGCATGGAAGAATGTTGATTTTTGTGACTGGTATATTGAAAATATATTTCCTATATGGCTAAATACTTATGCAAGACTTACAAGTATGGTAAATATAAGTGTTGGAGAAATAATGCTTATTCTGGCAGCAGTTATTACTATTATTGGTTTTGTTATCTTTATTGTTAATATATTTGTTAAAAACCGGTTAAAAACAGTTGTCAGGCATTATGGTTGCACGTATGCATGGGTTGCTCTTATCGTATGTTATATAATGACATTTAATTGTTTCATCATGTATCATGCAACAGGTTTTTCACAAAAATATTTAGAAAATGAAAGAAAATCAGATACACTAGTTGTTGATGCAAGTGAAAATGCTGTAATAAAAGTAAATAAAGAAAGAAAAGGAACTGAATTTACCAAAAAAGAGATAGCAGCTTTAAGAGATTATGTAGTTGAGAAATGTAACAGTCTTGCAGTAGAGATTCCAAGAGATGATAGTGGAGCTCCATATTATGATGGTGATATAGTAGGTGAGTCTGTTAAAGCAATGCAAAAGCTTGGACAGGAATATTCTCAGCTTGATGGGTTTTATGTAAAGCCTAAATATCTGGCATGTTCAGAGTTTTTCAGCCAGCAATATATTATGGGTTATTATTTTCCATTTTCAATGGAGGCAAATATTAACTCAATGATGTATATTACAAATGTTGCACCTACGGTTTGTCATGAGCTGGCTCATACAAAAGGATTTACGGCACTGCCTCTACCCTTTCCAATCAGGCCATCGAGAATGTGCTGCACGTAAATCTG
>JAFPAQ010000256.1 GCA_017424235.1 Lachnospiraceae bacterium
CTAATCATATCATCTATTTCATCTGATGAATAAACATGTTGTTACCGTTAAAATTAATGCCAATCGTTTTTTCATTACCTTTTACTCTCCCTTATTTTTTATGTAAACCTTTTTTACCTTAAAAGGTTACCATACAGGGTGAGCAAATGCAATCAGGATTTAAACTTTTACTTTCAAATAATACAAAACTCGGGTTTTCATTCTGAAAACACCTCGCGGTATATAACCTGTGTACAGTAACCGCGTGTTGCCTTTTTTTATTATATTGACACACATACTTGATAACAGCAGTAAATAGTCTTATAATTAATACAATATAGTTTATATTAACAATCTTTTTTAATCAGAATATCAAAATTCAAATATTTTAGGAGGTGCAACATGAATATTGTACAAAAAATGATGAAAATGCGGATTCAGCAACGCTTAAAAACAAACTCCATCCTTTCAGTGGGAATCACAGGTATTGGCACTTTACTGGCAATCATAGCTATGCTATATATGATTGCACAATACAACAGGGTGCTGACCTACTATGCATTTCCACAGGGAGATATAGGAAATGCAATGGCAATTCTCGCAGATATAAGAAGTGCAACCAGAGGTGCAATCGGATATGAAAAACAGGATTATATAGATAAAATGGTTGCAGCACACGATAAGAAGATAGAAGAACTGAATGGGTATCTGGAAAATATAAAAGGAACAATTGTGACAGATGTCGGAAGAAAAAATTTTGAACATATAATTGAACATGTTATGGAATATATTGAGATAGACCAAAAAGTTCTTGAACTTGGAACATCCAACGATAAAGAAGACTATACTCTGGCTCATGAGCTTGCTTTCAGTGAGATGTCACCAATATATAACGAAGCCTATGATGCATTGCAGGAATTGATGGATAGTAATATAGAATTGGGCGATACCACACATATAAGTCTTCGAATCATGACTATAGTGCTGACTATCATTATAATTATGATCGTTGCATTTGTGATAATAATGTCTATACGAATAAATACTGTTATTGCAAACGGAATAGCTAATCCTATGAAGGACTTGATTGAACGCCTAAAAACTTTTGAACAGGGAGATATTTCTTCTCCTTTCCCTGTTTACGATGTTGATGATGAAGTAGGCGATATGGTTACAGCAGTCAGCGAAACTACCGGTAAGCTTCAAAAGATCATTAGCGATCTGGTTGTAATCCTTAATCATACAGCTGACGGGGATTTTGATATAAGAACTACCTGCGAAGAAGAATATGTTGGCGAATTTTCATATTTGTTATCTGCTATAAGAAAAATGAACAATCAAATGTCGGATGCACTTAAAGAAGTTAGAGCTGCTGCTGAAATGGTTTCATCCGGTGCAGGTAATCTGGCAGAAGCCTCCGGTGCCCTGGCAGAAGGTTCAACAGACCAGGCCGCTTCTGTTCAGGAGATGCTGGCAACCATGGATGATATCACATCCGGAATAAAAAAGAATCTTGATGAGGTAAATAAAGCTTATGATAAGGCAAAAAAGTGTGCTATAGAAGCTGATTCAAGCCGTGCAGAAATGGATACAATGATATCTGCAATGACAAGAATAAGCGAAACCTCTAATAAAATTGAAAATATCATTGAAGATATCGAAGACATTGCAAGCCAGACAAATCTGCTTTCATTAAATGCTGCTATAGAAGCTGCAAGAGCAGGTGACTCCGGCAGAGGATTTGCGGTAGTAGCTGACCAGATACGCAGTCTTGCAGAACAGAGTGCAAAATCGGCAGTAAACACAAGAGAATTAATTGAATGCTCAATTATGGAGGTAAAAAACGGAAATCAGGCTGCTGCCAAAACAGCCGGTGTCCTTGAAAATGTTGTGAAATCAATTCAGTCAATAGCTGATACTTCAAAGGATTTAAGTGAACTTTCAGCACAGCAGGCAGAAGCCATGAATCAGGCAGATGCAGGTATTTCAAGGATTTCCGAAGTAGTACAGTCAAACTCTGCTACAGCTCAGGAGGCCTCTGCTACCAGTGAGGAGTTGTCAGCTCAGGCAAACAGTCTCGAAGAGCTTGTACATAAATTTAATTTGCGAAAGAATTAAAAAATACACGGACTTTTGTCCGTGTATTTTTTATTCTTTCTTATTTTATAGAAAATTGCGATAGCGTAGTGGTAGTTAATCAAGAATTTTCTATGAAAATAATGGAAAACACTTAAATGCCTGCTTTGCACCAATACCTTTCTTGTATTTCAATAAACAAAAGCCAATACATCCTGCTGCTGCATATATTTCGGTACTTTATTCACATTTTTGCATATTAAATTAATAATTATTCATAAGCCATCTCATATATTTTTAAAATATCTTCATAATCAAGTGGCTTGTATCCGATAAGGGTTCTGCTATTATTTCTCGAACAACCAAGAGCAAGCTTTTCCAAATCTTCTTTTTTTACACCTAAGACCTTGAGATTTGTAGGCATTCCAATAGAAGCATAATACTGCTCCTGTTTGTCTATCGCCTGTTCAATTGTCTTTTGGGGATGCTCAAAGTCAATATCAAGATTCCATACATTCTTTGCATACTGTAACCATCTGTTAATATTGGCGTCATAAACATATCTTGCCCAGCTGCACCATAAAGCAGCAAGTCCTGCACCATGAGCCACCTTTGGATACATGCCCGATACTTCATGTTCAAATTGATGAACTACCAGCTGTATTTCTCTTCCACACTGGGTAAGACCGTTATGTGCAATTGAAGATGCCCACATCATATTAGCTCTGGCTGCATAATCAGTTGGATTGGCAATACAGTCCTTTCCGGCTTTCATAACACTCTTAATAACTGCCTCAGCAATTGCATCTGTCAGATATGTATCTTCTCCGGGACAGAAATATCTTTCAATAGTATGCATTGCAATATCAACTGCACCACATGCAGTCTGATAAGCATTTACTGTATAAGTAAGCTCAGGATTTTCAATAGCAAAATTCATTCTGTTAAGGCTTGAACCGTATCCTCTCTTTTCTCCTGTTTCGGTATTGGTAATAACACACGAATTAGACATTTCCGAACCGGCTGCCGAAAGCGTAAGAATAGCACCCTTATTCAAGGTTTTTACAGGTTCACACTTGCGAAGTGAAAAGTCCCATACATCCATATCAGGATTGGCAGCTCCATTTGCAATGTCCTTTGCAGAATCAATAACCGAGCCTCCCCCAACTGCAAGTACAAAGTCAACGCCTTCATCAATGCACAGCTTTATTCCTTCTCTTACAAGCTTAAGCTCCGGATTTGCCACCACTCCTCCAAGCTCTACAAAGCTTATATTTTCATACAAAAGACATTTCTTTACCCTATCTAAAAGTCCGCTTTCTTTTGCAGATTTTCCACCATAATGAATAAGAACCTTTTTAGGCTTAAACTCTGCTACAAGCTTTCCCACCTTTAATTCTTCATCTTTGCCAAAATACACCTTTGTAGGTGTCTCATAAATAAAATTGTTCATAAAATATAACTCCTTTCCATTTATGTACTCTCGCATTTTAGTTTACATAATATTGTATTAGCATCGACCATATTAGTTGTCAATATAGAATTGTATTAACATTATATCTAATCTTTTGTATATTTGTCATTAAATAGTGTATTTTTTATTAAAAACTCTTTATTTTTGTTCAAAAATGCTATATTATTATTATATATATTTGAATAAAAAATAATTCAGAGAAAGGAAACACATATGGAATACAACGAAAAACATTTTAAAGAAAGTGCCAACAAAAGAGCACGATTAATCTGGTTAATTCTCATTACTATATGTACGATTATTCATATCACGCAGCTTAACAAAACAATGAATGCGTCACTCTTTGCCGCATTGATTATAATTGGATGGACTCCTTATATCGTCAGTCGTATTTTAATAAAAATAAAAGGCGAGGACTGGAAATACTACAAGGATTTCATGGTAATAAGTTATGGTATTTTTTATACCTTTGTAATTTGTGTTTCACCAATTACATATTCCATTATTCTCATTTTTCCTATGATTACCATGACAATACTTTTTAATGACTACAAATTTCTTATTCGTGTAGGTATATTTAATGTCATAGCTCTCTTTCTATCTGCTGTCGTCTATTATTATGAGGAAAGATCTTCAACGGGCTTTACAATTATATTCTTGCTTGAGCTTTTTGTTACCATACTATGTTATCTGGGTGGTATTCTTTCCGTATTACATATTGATGCTTCAAACGATGCGCTGACAAACTCTATTAAAAACAACTTCGACAGAGTAGTAGATACCATTAATAAAGTAAAGACTGCAAGCAATTCAATTGTAGATGGTGTAACTGTTGTAAGAGAATTGTCGGATGAAAACAAACAGGGAGCCTCTTCTGTTGTAAACAGCATGAACAAGCTTGCTGATCAAAACAGTATTCTGTGTGAGAAAACCATGTCATCTGTAGATATGACAACCGATATCAATACTCAGGTACAAAGTGTTGTTACATTAATAGATGATATTGTTAAACTGATAAATGCTTCCGGCAACCATGCCCAAAAAAGTAGTCTTGAGCTGACACAAGTAATGGATACAACAAATGTCATTGCTAACCTTTCAGCAGAAGTAGAAAATATCCTTGGATTATTCAGCAATGAATTTGAGATGGTTAAAGAAGAAACCAGTACAATTTCCGGTATCACCTCACAAACCAATCTCCTTGCCTTAAATGCTTCCATTGAAGCAGCAAGAGCCGGAGAAGCAGGAAAGGGTTTTGCCGTAGTTGCTGAACAAATAAGACAGCTTAGTGCAAATACCAGAGATTCCTCTGAAAGAATCATAGGCGCCCTTGGAAGTCTTCAGGAAACCTCTGAGAAAATGACTTCTTCAATCACTAAGACCCTTGAACTCATACAGGGACTTTTAACAAGCATGGCTGGTATAAGCACGAACGTTTCACAGATTGCAACTGATGCCAACCAGCTAAATGGAAATATCTTAACAATTGACAATGCCATGAAGGAAGTAGAATCCTCAAATCAGAACCTTGTAGACAATATGACACAGATATCAGAAATCATGGAGATTATGACCGTATGTGTATCAGAAGCAGAAGAAACCACCAAGGCGATGCTCAGTAAATATCAGGAAACCTCTGACAATGTAGGTAACATTGAACATGTAGTTGACAATCTTGTAAAAGAGCTTGGCACAAATGGTTTCATGAACATAAAAGACGCCTCTAAGGGAATGCGTATAAAACTTTCTGCAAAGGATGCAACAAATCATGTCACTACCTATGAAGGAAAAATAATTGAGACATCAAATGACAGTATCATTGTAGATTTCGAATCTTCTCAGATTAATTTAAGAGATAAAGATACTGTATTCAGCCTGCAGGTTACTGTGGCAAATGCCTTATACTCATGGAATAAAGTACAGGTACAGGCTACAAAAGACATGGCTCTTGGTATTTATGAAATTATTGCAAAATCTAACCCTGAGGTTGCTAATCGAAGAAAATATCCAAGAATGCCGTTAAGAAATAATTGTACTGTAACCTTGCAGGACTCAGATAAACCTTTTGATGCACAGATGCTGAATATCAGTGGCGGAGGATTTGCTTTTACTTCCAGAGACAAGATTTTCGCAGAAACCAAAGGAAAAAATATTACTCTGAATATGATCGCATTTCCTCTTCCAAATGAAAGTGAGCAGCATGCAACTATTATCAGATGTACAAATCAAAATGGTTTGTATACTATAGGGTGTCGATTTGACCACGACAACAAAGCTATTGAAGAATTTGTAAAACAAAATTATAAGGAAATTTAATTAAGAAAAGGATGCCTTAGGCATCCTTTTCTTAATATTAACTCATTAATTTTTGATATATCATTTGAAGGGTAGGAAGTCTGTCTGCTTCATTTTTACTTCCTTTGACTCTTAACCCAAGAGCTCCAACAAGATCCAGATATGCATCCTGCTCCTTTGTAGGTTTTACAGTA
>JAFPAQ010000257.1 GCA_017424235.1 Lachnospiraceae bacterium
AAAGCCTGTAAATGCAATATTTGCCGTACACTCTGACAGCTTGCTCTTGCCGATTTCATTATTAAGATAATCGGTCTCTTCCTGTGTTCTTCCATCATTCCAGAGAATCGCCGGTCTGATGACATTATCATCTTTATCCAAAATAACAAGTCCATGCATCTGGCCGCCAAAGCTAATGCCTGCTACCTGAGATTTATCAAAGTCCTCTGTAAGCTCCTTTAATCCTGTCTTTACCGCTTCCCACCAGTCTTCCGGCTTCTGCTCACTCCAGCCCGGATGTGGGAAATATAACGGATATTCTTTCGAAACGACATTTGCAATCTTTCCATTTCCTTCCATCAACAACAATTTTACAGCTGAAGTTCCTAAATCAACACCTATGTAATACATTTCAATCTCCTCCTTTTATTGATAGACAATTGTGCTAAATAAATTAGAAATCATTTATCCGCAAAATTGAAATTTGTAGGTGTCTACAACCTACAAATCATAATATACTCTTGGTCATTTTCATCAACAATTTCAAATCCTACATTCGTATACATACGGACAGCATAATTCATCTTTTGTACAGCCAATGATGCTTGCCTATATCCTTGCATTTTGAGTTTCTTTAGCATCTGCCTCATCAACTCAGTTCCAATACCATAGTTTCTATACTCTTTTAAGAGTGAAATTGCAAACGATGGTGTTTCATCATCAATATGTCCATAATCATTCATAATGCGAACCCATACTGCACCAACAATTTCATTTTCAACTTGGGCAACCAAGCATAAGTCTCCCTTATCCTCTCCAAAGTTCTTTACATACACTTGTAGTTCTGGCTGATTGATAATATCTTTGGATGGAGCTGAAACTCCTTTTGGAATAAAAATTGCCTCATACAAAAAGGTATCTAATACCTCCATTTCATTTTGTCTTAATTCTCTTATTAAATAATTCATATAAACCTCCGATTTATTTTTCTTTATAAATCAGTTGTTATTCCACACATGCCAATACCTCCTCCAAAATTCAAAGCATCACTTCTATTCAAAATTTCCTATTATATGATCCGTTTAGATTGTCACTTTCTCATACAGCCTTTGTACATATTTTTTAAATACATCCATATCATTTAACAAACCTTTTTTAGCTTTTCACTCGTTAAAAGTGCCTGCTCATATTGCTGCTGTGTAATATCGCTTTTTTGGAGTGCTTCTTGTAATTCATCCATATCGTCTTCGATGACTATTCCATTGGGATAAACAACGAAATCAAGGTACAGGTCATAGAAATACGGAACACCTTCTTCATCATATCCTTGCTCATCAATCATATCGATGTAACACACCTGCATTTCACGATTTTCATTCATCATGACAGTCAGACAATAATAATCATTCTTAGGCATGATAGTCAGCCACTGATAATTGTTATCACATACGAATAAGTCCTCTCCATTATACTTCCATATCTGTGGTTCAGGCACCTCATTTATACTCAAGATTCCTACATATCCTACGATTTCTTCTGTGTTAAGAGTTTTTCCTATATCTGCTTCTATATCCTTAACAGGAAATGAATGTGTAAGACACACCCTTGCAACTTCATCCCAACCTTTTGAAATAGCATAACCATATCCATCAATAATATGTCTTACCGTTGCAATTCCTGTTCTTCTCCATCCGGTGCCTTTACACCTTCGATGTAGCCATAATTAATCGGGTAATACAAATCCTTGTGCTTTGGATGATAGCTACCAAGCGGTCTATCAACAGTTACTGTTACAATATTTCCCATCATCATAAAATCTCCAGCATTTACCATGTCTATTATCTACGTTTTTTATCATTTTGGACATATACAACCAAACACAACTATAACATCCAAAATATATCTGTTTTCCTGCTCAAATTGATACTTTATCATGTGGATTGGACATATATTCCTTACTCTCTGCTCCTATGTCCAAAAATATGAAATATCTTGGACATACAGACTACTTTTGGTTCATATATGTCCAAAAATAGTCTACACCCCACTGTTTTCAAGAAAAAAAGTCTTTTTTTGGACATTTTTCCTTGTTTTATTCT
>JAFPAQ010000258.1 GCA_017424235.1 Lachnospiraceae bacterium
ATTAGTTCACTTATCAGATGAATCAGTTCACCTCTATCAGGTGAATCAGTTCACCTTTATCAGATGAATTAGTTCACTTATCAGGTGAATCAGTTCACCTTTATCAAATGAATCAGTTCACCTATCAGGTGAATCAGTTCACCTTTATCAGATGAATCAGTTCACCTCGCAGCATAAGATTTTAAACAAATTTGTAAATTATTATGTAAATAATCCATTTAATACATTCAAAATAATTGAAATAAAAACAATTACGTGTATAATCAAATTTGAAAAAGATGTGAAAGGAAAAAGATATGCAAAAAATAACATTTATGAATTTTAAAGGTGGCGTTGGAAAAACAACATCCGTATGTACTATGGCTGAGATGTTAGGACAGGTTGGCTACAATGTATTAATTATAGATTTAGATCCACAGTCAAATACATCGCGAGTATTTGGTATTCAAGATGATATTGAAGAACTCAACTATGAACATTTATTTTTAGAAAAACAAAATTCCAAAGCTGAAATAGAACGATTTATATTATCCACAGAATACAAAAATGTTTATATGCTTCCTTCTTCTGAAAGTCTGTGTGACATAATCTACAAGATTTATGACAAGACAAAAGAACCTGTAAATAATACAGACGAACGACCGGAGCTTATCTTTGAGAAAAATCTCAGACTCATAGAGAATGATTTTGATTACATTTTTCTGGATACTTCTCCATTTAAAACCTATTTGTCATACTGTTCAATACTTGCTTCTGATAAAGTTGTTACCCCTATAAGTCTTGATAATTTTTCTTACGAAGGTGTACATAAACTGATAAATCTAATTGTTGACCTGAATATGCAATTTCAGAAAAATGTTGAATTTGGTGGAGTTTTCCTCACAAAGGTAAAAAGCAAAAGTTCAAATTTGTATACTGAAATGAATAGCAGCTATGAACAGGAGCTTGATGAAGCTTTTATTCCAATTGCAATACGTGACTTAATCGCAGTAGCAGAGGCAAATACCGTATTTCAGCCATTATTCTCATACAATAAAAAATGTGCAGCACTAAATGACTATATTGAATTAATGAATTACCTTGATATGCTTGATAATAAGCATTATAAACTGCTAAAAAAACTTTTAGTAGGAAAATCAACTACAAAAAAACAGAAATAACACAGAGGTGACAGACAACTATGGCAAAAAAAAGTTTTAGTGTTGGAATGGCAAGCAGCACAAAAATAAAAGACGAAAATATTGTAAAAGATATGAAAGCTAAACAAAACTTTAACTTTCAATATATTTCCCGTGACAAAATAGTTCCTAATCCACTCAATAAAAGATATCCACAGACAGATATAGAAAAATTACTTGAATCCCTCAGAAAAATCGGACTTATTCATAATATCTGTGTAACCCCTGATAAAGAAGAAGGAAAATACCGTCTTATATCCGGAGAAAGAAGATGGCGTGCTATATCCCAATTAGAGGACAAAGAATATAAGGAATTATATCCGAGCGGCATTCCTGCACAGATAAAAATATTTGAATCGCCGATTGATGAAGAAATTGCAATTATAGCTGCAAATGCTGAAGACCGGGATGAGACACAAGAAGACAGAAGAAACAGCATTTTGAGATTAAAGGAACTTTATGAGATAAAACGCAGTAATGGAGATATTTCATATACAAATATTTCCAAGCTTATTGCAGAAAAAATAAAGATATCTCAAAGACAGGTAATTAAATATACAAATACTGAAAAACTTATTCCGGAGTTAATTGAATTATTCAATAGAGAAACAATAAGTATTGATGAGGCTTCAAGTTTTGCTGCTTTATCACAGGACTCACAAAGAAAAATATATTCAATTATCACACAGGACGGTAAAATTGATTCTGACCATGTAAAAATAATTAAGCGCCAGGAAGAAGAAGCAAAGCAATTGCAAAAAGAGCTTGCTGAAAGAGAAAAGGAACTGGTTCAAAAAGAAAATCTAATTGCAAATCTCACACAACAGTTAGAGAAATTCAATAACTCATTATCAGACAACAATAGTTCTGATGCTTTCACAGAATTGAAAGAAGCTAAGGAAAAAGCTGAAAAAGAACGAAGCAGTTTAAAGACAAAAATAAAAAAGATGAATAAAGAAAAAGAAGAGTATGAAAATCAAAAAGCAACTATTTCTGATTCTGAAGTAAAAAAGCTTGCTGAAATTGCTAAATTGGAACAGACTATAATGCAGTTTGAAAAGTCTTTTAAAATTTTGAAATCAAATAAATCAATTATAGAAAATGATAGTTCTATACGTGAAAAGATATCATTATTAGCTGATGGTTTAAAATCACTGCTCGACTAATCGGATGCAATGCATCCGATTTTTTTAAGTTATAGGAAATTGCGATAGTGTAAATCATTTATTCAAAAAGCGTAGCTTTTTAACTTATCCAATAAATCGTATATTTTGCAACCCTTTGTTGTTGTTTTTTTATATATAACAACAGTTTATATTTATATTTTATTTATATTTAGACAGCCGTCAAACCCAGTAAATACAAGGGTTTCAAAATTTACTTATCCAGAAAAAAGTGAAAACTTGTCGTATAAATCGTAGAAACTTGTCGTATAAATCGTAGAAACTTGCCGTATAAATCGTAGAAACTTGTCGTATAAATCGTATATTTGTTACAAGCTAACTTATCCGGAAAAAAGTGAAAACTTGCCGTATAAATCGTAGAAACTTGTCGTATAAATCGTATATTTACCAATATTATTGAAAAATCCAAAAGTTAAATCAAAATAATCCGCCAAATCAGGCAAATAGTAATGCATATTATGTGATTTATTAGAAAAATTGTTATTGAAAGGGATCAATAGATATTTAACTTATCCAATAAATCAGATATAAATAAGTAACTTATCCAGTAAATAGTGGTTACTGCTAAGTAAAAGTATGTAACTTATCCGAAAAAAAGTGATAAAGCATGCGAAATAAGAAATTTATTCTATTTATTGGATAAGTTTTTAACTTGTACAGGAAATCAATAATTTGTAATTGACATATCAACATACTTTTAAGATAATATCACTATATGCAATAATAACAAACAGCTCAGGAATGGGGATTTTATGACTAACGAAAAAGATGAAGAACTTTATATGCTAAATCCAAAAGAGTTCTCAAAGAGTAATATACTTATTGGCTCAAAGTTTAAGGCTTCTTTGACGGAACTTAAAATAACTGCACTTGCGTTATCCAGGATTAAGACAGATGGTAATAATGTTTTTGCTGAAATGAAAGCATCAGAGCTTAGAAATTATCTTAGTTTATCCAGAAGCTATTTCTACACAGCTTTGGATAGGACTGCAGCTAAGATGACAGGCAGGACAATTGGTATGTCCAATCCTGATACACATGAATTTGATTATATGGCTGTTATAACAAGAGCAACTTATAAAAAAGGGACATTTACTGTAAAATTTAATCCGGAGTTAAAAGAATATATAACAAATATCAAATCTAATTTTACAAAATTATCATTACCCATACTTATGAGCTTTGAAAATGAATATACATTTCGATTATATGAAGTTTTGAAGAGCCATGAATATAAGGGAAATCATATTTCCATTGGTTTATCGGAACTTAGGTTTTTACTTGGGGCAGTCAATGCTGAGCTTGATGCGGTTAAAGCTATTTTGATAGGAACTAAGTTTCCTGATTATGATAAAGCTTTTGAGGTGAGTCCTGAAAAAATACATGAGGATTTCAGACATTTTCATGAGGAGATA
This sequence comes from Lachnospiraceae bacterium, assembly GCA_017424235.1. Taxonomy (GTDB): domain Bacteria; phylum Bacillota; class Clostridia; order Lachnospirales; family Lachnospiraceae; genus COE1. The sequence goes on from JAFPAQ010000258.1 coordinate 3,778, forward strand.
ATAAAACCCACGGTAGACGAAATAAATGAAAAATCAGATATAAATGTTACTTATGTTCTTGATAAGTGTGGTAAAGGTGGCAAGGTCTATCAAATAACATTTGACGTTTCCAATAAATATGAGACAGAATCTGAAGATATAGTATTAAATGAGACTAAAATAGAACTGTCAGATACAGACAAAGAAGAAATCATAGAATTATTGATGGATGATATTATTGAGGAACGTCTAAAATATAAAGATTATATTACAATTGCTGAAAAATCAAATTATGATATAGAAAAAGTAAAGAGAGCTTATGACATGATGAAATCAAGCCGGGCAAAGATTGAAAATGTGACAGGCTGGCTTTTAAGAGCAATTGAGGAAGATTATGATTTTGTAAAAAACAAGAAAAATTCTTCAATCAAATCCAAAAACAGCTTTAATAATTTCCAGCAAAGCACATTGGATATTGAGGCTTTGGAACAGCAGTTAATTTCAAACTAGTGATTTTCACCTTTTACATAAAAAATATTATTGTCTGGAGGTTATGATGTGAAAAGATTAAAAATTACATTTAATGCCCCCATAGTGTTGGGATTTGTTTTTATATGTTTTATAGTTACATTGCTTAATACTTTTTCAATGGGGCATATCACACAAAAGTTTTTTATGACTTATCATTCAGATTTAAAGGATCCTTTGACTTATTTAAGACTCTTTACACATGTTTTTGGGCATGATGGCTGGAGCCATTTTATTGGAAATGCATCATATCTGTTACTGTTAGGACCTATGCTTGAAGAAAAGTATAAATCAACAAAAATATTTGAGATAATATTGATTACCGCATTTATTACAGGTCTGATAAATTATCTGTTTTTTTGGAATATTGCTCTATGTGGTGCAAGTGGTATTGTTTTTGCTTTTATATTGCTGACTTCATTTACAGGATTTAAAAACGGCGAGATACCTATGACATTTATTCTTGTTACGATTATTTTTATAGGTCAGCAAATATTTGATGGACTTACTGTAAAAGATAATATTTCAAATATATCGCATATTGTTGGTGGAATGGTAGGAGCTTTTGCCGGATATAATCTAAATAAAAAGTAATAACCAAATATGTAACTGTTCAGCAGGTACTGAATAGTTACCCAAATATTAAAATATCAGGAGAAATAAATTTGAACGAATTATATAAATTGATTGAAGATAAAATCAGGGCATCAGGATATCCAAGAAAAATATCAGGTGAAGATGTATATGGTGATATCTGTGATCAGATAGAAGACAAGGAAAATGGTACATACATTCTATTGTCAAAGGTTGAGGATGATGTAATTTTTGAATATACCGTAACAATAATGGATGATGATTTCAATCTTGGGCTCATGACTATGAAAACTCCGGAAGGAATTTTTGAAGTTGATTTTGATGCTTAAATAAAAATATTCAAATTATAAAAAACTGAAAAAAATCATTACGGAAACAAATAATCAGATATCAAACATAAATGGATGTACAATAAAAAATAAAACACAATAATCTTTGCAAAAAGAAGGTTTTGTATAAAAAAGTTGTTAAATTTATTTGTAATAAATGCCAAAACAACCTTTTATATGAAGTTCTTTTAGTATATAATATGGATAAACCAAAATCAGGAGGATAAGAAATTATGCCAAAATTAAAAGATATTAATAAAGTGCTTATTATTGGATCAGGTCCAATTATCATCGGTCAGGCATGTGAATTTGACTATTCAGGTACACAGGCTTGTAAGGCACTTAGAAAATTAGGATATGAAATAGTTTTAGTTAACTCTAATCCTGCAACTATCATGACAGATCCGGAAACAGCTGATGTTACATACATTGAGCCTTTAAATGTTGATCGTCTTGAGCAGATCATTGCAAAGGAAAGACCTGATGCTTTATTACCAAACCTTGGTGGACAGTCTGGATTAAATCTTTGTTCAGAATTATATCAGGCAGGAATACTTGATAAGTATAATGTTAAGGTTATTGGTGTTCAGGTTGATGCTATTGAGCGTGGTGAAGACAGAATAGAGTTCAAGAAAACTATGGACTCACTTGGCATAGAGATGGCGCGCAGCGAAGTTGCTTATACAGTTGATGAAGCACTTGCAATTGCTGATAAGCTTGGTTATCCGGTTGTTCTCCGTCCTGCATATACAATGGGTGGAGCAGGAGGAGGTCTTGTATACAATAAAGAAGAGCTTGCTACAGTATGTTCAAGAGGACTTCAGGCGAGTCTTGTTGGACAGGTACTTGTAGAAGAATCTATCCTTGGCTGGGAAGAACTTGAGTTAGAGGTTGTTCGAGACAGCGAAGGTAATATGATTACAGTGTGTTTTATTGAAAATATTGATCCATTAGGTGTACATACAGGTGATTCATTCTGTTCAGCACCTATGCTTACAATTTCCCAAGAGTGTCAGAAGAGACTTCAGGAGCAGGCATATAAGATTGTAGATAAGGTTCAGGTAATCGGTGGTACAAATGTTCAGTTTGCACATGATCCTGTTTCAGACAGAATAATTGTAATAGAGATCAATCCACGTACTTCACGTTCTTCAGCACTTGCCTCTAAGGCTACAGGTTTCCCTATCGCTTTAGTTTCAGCCATGCTTGCTGCAGGACTTACACTTAAAGATATACCATGTGGAAAATATGGAACACTTGACAAATATGTTCCGGATGGAGATTATGTAGTAATCAAATTTGCACGCTGGGCATTTGAGAAGTTCAAGGGAGTAGAGGATAAGCTTGGTACACAGATGCGCGCAGTTGGTGAAGTAATGAGTATAGGTAAAACCTATAAAGAAGCTTTCCAGAAGGCTATTCGAAGCCTTGAAAACGGCAGATATGGTCTTGGACATGCAAAGAATTTTGATCAGTTATCAAAGGAAGAATTGCTTAATAAATTAGCTACTCCTTCAAGTGAGAGACATTTTATTATGTATGAGGCACTTAGAAAAGGTGCTACAGCTGATGAAATATTTGAAATCACTAAGGTTAAGCATTACTTTATCAACCAGATGAAAGAATTGGTTGATGAGGAAGAAGAAATTCTTAAATATAAGGGTTCACTTCCAGCTGATGAACTTCTTATAAAAGCAAAAAAAGACGGTTTCTCAGACAAGTATCTTAGTCAGTTATTAGAGGTTTCAGAGGATGATATCAGAAATAAGAGAATAAGTCTTGGTGTCGAAGAAGCATGGGAGGGTGTACATGTTTCAGGTACAAAAAACAGTGCTTATTATTATTCAACATACAATGCAGAGGACAAGAATCCTGTAACAGACAGTAAGAAGGTTATGATACTGGGTGGTGGTCCTAACAGAATAGGACAGGGTATCGAATTTGACTACTGCTGTGTACACGCATCACTTGCACTTAAGAAATTAGGATTTGAGACAATCATTGTTAACTGTAATCCGGAAACTGTTTCGACAGATTATGATACTTCGGATAAGCTTTATTTTGAGCCACTTACTCTTGAAGATGTACTCAGTATTTATAATAAAGAAAAACCTTTGGGTGTAATTGCACAGTTTGGTGGACAGACTCCACTTAACCTTGCTGCTTCACTTGAGAAGAATGGTGTTAAGATTCTTGGGACATCACCATCAGTAATTGACCTTGCTGAGGATAGAGATTTATTCCGTGAAATGATGGATAAGCTTGAGATTCCTATGCCTGAATCAGGAATGGCAACAACTGTTGATGAGGCTGTTTCTATAGCAAACAAGATTGGATATCCTGTAATGGTACGTCCTTCATACGTACTTGGCGGACGTGGAATGGAAGTAGTATATGATGATGAAAGCATGGCAGGGTACATGCGTGCTGCTGTTGGTGTTACACCAGACAGACCAATACTTATTGATCGTTTCCTTAACAATGCTCTTGAATGTGAATCTGATGCAATCAGTGATGGTACACATGCATTTGTTCCGGCAGTTATGGAGCATATAGAGCTTGCAGGTGTTCATTCAGGTGACTCGGCATGTATTATTCCATCTGTTCATATTTCTGAGGAAAATGTTAAGACTATTAAAGAATATACACGTAAGATTGCAGAAGAGATGCATGTTAAAGGTCTTATGAATATGCAGTATGCAATTGAGAATGGTAAGGTATATGTTTTGGAGGCTAATCCAAGAGCATCTCGTACAGTACCTCTTGTATCAAAGGTATGTAATACAAGAATGGTACCTATCGCTACTGATATTATAACAAGTGAGCTTACAGGAAGACCATCTCCAATAGCAGATATGAAAGAAAAAGATATTCCATATTATGGAGTAAAGGAAGCTGCATTCCCATTCAACATGTTCCAGGAAGTAGATCCTGTATTAGGACCTGAAATGCGTTCCACAGGTGAGGTACTCGGTCTTTCAGCTTCTTATGGTGAGGCATTCTTCAAGGCAGAAGAGGGTGTTCAGGCTAAGCTTCCACTTGAAGGAACTGTACTTATCTCTGTTAACAGAAAGGATAAAGAAGAAGTTGTTTCTGTGGCAAAGGATTATGCAGATAATGGATTTAAGATTCTTGCAACAGGTGGAAACTATGATCTTATAACAAAGGCTGGTATTCCTGCAACAAAGATTAAGAAGTTATCAGAAGGTCGTCCTAATACTCTTGATGCTATTACAAATGGTGAAGTAGATCTTATTATTAATTCACCAGTTGGAAAAGACAGTGTAAATGATGACAGCTATTTAAGAAAAGCTGCTATCAAGGCAAAGGTTCCATACATGACTACTATTGCTGCAGCAAAGGCTTCTATTGAAGGTATTGCATATCTTAAGAAAAATGGTGCTGCTGAGATTAAGTCTTTACAGGAGCTTCATAGCGAAATCAAAGATAAATAAGATATTTGAATGTGATAAATAAAAAAACAGGCAGATTGTAATTGCAGTCTGCCTGTTTTTTTGTGACAGGGTTAGGTGTTAAGACCTATTAAATTAGAAAAAAATTGACTGACTGGATAAAATATATTTTATATTTGTAATCTAAATAGTCAATTACAATAAGTAAAAGTGAGTATTTATAAGAATATTGTGATATTCATAATTAAAAATGTAATGACTATATTAGTTAATAATATTGTAAATACATTGGTATATGTAATTAAAATGCATATCAATGTTTTAGGTAATAGATTGAAAAATAAACACACATGTTATTGATAATTTATAAACTATTGATAATTTGTAAATTATTGATAATTTATAAACATATAATGTAAAAAGAGTGTGCATTAATTTACAAAAGTTTGAAAAAATATCAAAAAAATATAGTAAAACTGTGTTATATAACATAATAATGATATAAAAAAATATGCATATTTACGAAAATAGCAATATATGAGAAAAATAGAGCAATAAATGATAAGTGTGTTTTGTGTATTTTTGATAAGCATAAGAAGCTCGAGCATTAATCAAATAGAAGGTTTGTATATTATTGGAGGAAAAGTTAAATGAAAGGCAAGAGAATATTAGCGTCATTACTTTGTGCGGTAGTGACAACAGTTACTGTTTTGGCAGGGTCAGTTATGCCGGTAAAAGCTGCAGATCAGACGTTGTTGAACACTTATGGACAGACTTATGGTCATGTTGGAACATGTATTAACTATAATCAGTTAACAAATTCAAACATAATGAGTCATTTGAAATCGCAGTATAACAGTATTACTTTAGAAAATGAAATGAAACCGGATTATATTTTGGGTGGAAGTGCCAAATTGATTTCAGTTCAGGAAGCAAAAAATCTTGGATATTATATTCCATCAAATTATACAGATCAGTACGTTCCCAAACTTAATTTTGATACAGTAGATAAGGTAATGAGGATTTGCTATGAAAATGGGATTGGAATGAGAGCTCATACATTAGTGTGGCATAGTCAGACTCCTACCTGGTTTTTCAGATATGGTTACTCAGCAAATTATGGTTTTGTAAATGAAGGTGTTATGAACGCCAGAATGGAATTTTATATTAAATCTGTTATGAATCATGTATATTCAAGCCAGTATGGCAAATGTGTATATGCATGGGACGTTGTAAACGAGTATTTTCATGCAGTAGATTCCGGCTGGGAAGCTGTTTATGGCAAATGTGGAAATAAGCCTGAATTTGTTAAAAGAGCATTCCAGTATGCATATGATTGTCTTGAATATTATAAGCTTACAAATTCAGTTTCACTTTTTTATAATGATTTTAATACATACATGGAAGTAAATGATGTAATCACTATGATAAATTATATCAACTCTGGTAAAAAAATATGTAACGGTGTTGGTATGCAGTCGCACTTAGGAACAACTTTCCCTTCAGTAGATTACTATACATCAGCTTTAAAATCATTTTTGAATGCTGGTTTTGAAGTACAGATAACAGAGCTTGATGTTACAAATTCATCATCAAGTGAACAGGCAACATATATGTACAATTTAATGAAAAATGTTAATTCATTAAAGAAGAATGGTGGTAAAATCACAGGTGTTACAATATGGGGACTTTCAGATGATGTGTCTTGGATATCGGGTGGAAAGAATCCTTTATTATTCTCAAGATTAGGAGTTGCAAAGGAATCATACTATAAATTTATTCAGGCTTATAATGAGGCAGGATTTGTTGGTGGAACAACAAATAATAACAACAATACAAATAATAATGTTTCAAATGATAACAACAGCTATGCAACAGTTGCAAATGGATGGTATTATATTAAGAACGTAAATGCACAGAAGTATTTACAGGTTGCAAATAACTCTGGAAATTCAGGAAACAATGTAGAAATTGGTTCTGGTACAGGTGCACTTGGACAGAAATGGTATGTTACAAATAAGGGCAATAATGTGATTACATTGAAGAACGGATTAGGCTGTATGCTTGATGTAACTTCAGGAAAGAATGAGAACTGTACAAATATTGAAATCTGGACAGAGAATGGAAAGAATCCACAGAACTTCATGTTAAAGAATGCAGGAAATAATCAGTTTGGTATTGTAACCAGTGTAAGTAATGGTGCAAGAGGACTTGATGTAGCAAATAAAGGAACAGCTGATGGTTCAAATGTTCAGCAGTATGATTACTATGGTGGTTCAAATCAGCTTTGGGTTCTTGAGAAAACAGATATATCAAACAATAATACAAATGTAGTTATGAAGGATGGCTGGTATTATATAAAGAATCTTAATGCACAGAAGTATTTACAGGTTGCAGGAAATCAGGGTGCAAATGCAGTTAATGTAGAAATAGGTTCAGGCAGTGGTGTCAAAGGACAGAAATGGTATGTTACAAATACTAATGATGGATATGTAACATTAAAAAATGGTCAGGGCTATATGCTTGACATCGAATATGGAAAGAATGAAGATGGAACAAATATCCAGACATATTCAAATAATGGAGCAGATGCACAGAAATTTAAGATTCAGGCTCTTGGAAATAATCAGTATGCAATCTTAACAAAGGTTTCTTCTGATAAGAAAGCACTTGATGTTTACAATTTTGGTACCTCAGATGGAGCTAATGTATGTCAGTGGACATATTACAAGAACAACAACCAGATATGGTATTTTGAGGCTTGTTCAAACTAATACAGTGTTTATAAAATTCGTAGATGAGTTAAACAAAACGGGATGCACCTAACATTGCATCCCGTTTTGTTTTGGTTATGGGAAATTGCGACAGTGTAATGTGAATTAATCAAGAATTTCATCCACATATATTTACCGGAAATAAGTATTGATAATTTCCAGACCGGTCTTGTATTTATTCAAATCATGTTCAGATATTAGAGAAATACGCAGTGGGTACTGAATAGTTACGATAATATTATGTTATATATAACTCTAGCCAATTGTTGTCCCACCATATTCGTAAGTAACCGGAAGAAGAGTTAAAGTAGGAATGGGATAATTATCTTCATCAAGAATCATATCGATACATTTTTTGGCAAGCTCAGGTAAAGGTTGTCTTATTGTGGAAACCATATATTCTTCGCCAGGATAGAACTTTTTTGTTCCATCAAATCCAATTACCTGTACATCGTCTGGTACGGAGTAGCCCAATTCCTTCAGAACATGTATGGCAATACATGCATGCAGGTCTGTGTTAGCAAAAATACCGTCGAAATCAAGAGTATGTGTATCTTTATTTTCATGTTCTTTTATAAAATTATATATAGAATCATGGCAGTCTTCAGAATCCGTGGCATAAAGGTATACGGGTTTAAGCTGATTTTTTTTGCATGCTTCTATATATCCATCAAATCGTTTATCTGCTTCACCGGGAAAAGAGGAATGGAAACCAATAAAAACTGGAGATTTACATCCAAATTCCAAAAGTTTTTGAATTGCCAGTATACCCCCTTCATAATTATCGGATGCAATTCTTGGTATTTGATAATTATCAAATTTACGGTCAAAAGCAATCAGAGGTATATTGTTTGGAACTTGATTGCTGATATCAGAGTAAGTAAGCGCAATAATGCCGTCAGTTTTACTTTGAGAAGCTAACAATAAGTAATCAAGCTCTTTTTCCGGAATACCATTTGAACAGCATAGAATGAGCTTACGACCGTGAGCATATGCCTGTTGTTCTACTTCATAAGCAAAACTGGCAAAAAAAGGGAGGTTTAGGGAAGGAATAATGAGAGTGATGGTTTCTGTTTTTGATGTTTTTAATCCTCTGGCATAAGTATTAACCTGATAGTTTAATTTTTTAATGGCAGCTTCTACTTTAACTTTGTAGGTTTCTCCTACGGGAATCCCATTTATTACTTTTGAAACTGTTCCGAGAGCAACCCCTGCTTCTTTGGCAACATCTTTCATTGTTGGAGTAGTTTTTTTCATGGTGTTACCTCCATCATATTTTATTTGTAATTATATTATATACTAATTGTGTAACGTTTCATATGTA
>JAFPAQ010000259.1 GCA_017424235.1 Lachnospiraceae bacterium
ATAGCAGCATTATTATCTATACAGATTCAGGGTAATGCAGGGTTTTTATTACATTTTAAGACGCTGATTCTATTAGAAAGGCAGGTGAAAAAAATGCTGGCACTGTCAAGAAAAAAGGGCGAGGCATTGATTATTAATAATGATATAGAAGTAACTATATTAGATATAAAAGGTGAGCAGGTAAAGTTAGGAATATCAGCACCAAAAGAAGTTCCCGTATATAGAAAAGAAGTATATATACAGATTCAGGAGGCAAATAAGGCGGCGACAGATAATGTGGCTAGTCTGGAGCAACTTGCCAGTTTGTTTGGAAAATAAATTAGATATACAATTAACACAAATGTCTGAAAAATATTTTAAAAAAGTTATATTTAGCTATTAACATTTTGGTAAAATACTCCGATATACATAACAGTTAGGGAAGTACATGTACTGATACATGGAGGTGAATGGCATGTATATTGAGAGCGTGATCAACAGTTCAATAAATAATATATCAAAACAAGATAATAAACCGGGTAATAAGGGAAAAACAGAAAAAGTACCTAAGGATACCACGGACAAAACAAAAGAAGGTGTTAGATTTGATAAAGGCTTTTATGACACTCTTGAGGTCTCTGATGCCGAGAACAGGACTAACACAGAACAGAATATGACTAAACGCAAATCTGTATATGAAGAATTGCTTAAAAGTAATGAGGAAAAGGCTAAGAAGGAAGCCGAGCAGGAAAAAAGAGAGGCTCTTAAAGAGGCTCTAAAAAATACAGAGGTAAAGTTTGGTATTCACGAAAAGACAGATAGAATTACAATAAAGATGGTGGATGCAGAAACCAAGGAGATAATAAAAGAGTTTCCACCGGAAAAAAATCTGGAGCAGCTTGCAAAGTGCCTTGAAGTAGCAGGCGTGATACTTGATAAAAAGTTGTAATTTATTATTTTGATATGTTTGAAAGGCAATAGGTAATAGTTATGTCAGATAGAATGAGAATGACGGGCATGTTTTCGGGTATGGATACTGAAAGTATCGTACAGCAGTTAGTAAGTGCACGACAGGTAAAGGTTGATAATTTAAAAAATGACCAGAAAAAGTTAGAGTGGAAACAGACAGCTTGGCAGGATTTAAATTCAAAAATATATAGCTTGTGGGGAACTACTCTTACAAAGCTCAGGCTTCCAAGTTCATATCAGAAAAAGTCTACTACAGTATCTGATGTTTCTAAGGCAACAGTGCTTGCAAGCGCATCGGCTGCCAATGGTACACATTCACTCAAGATCAATCAAGTCGCAAAGTCAGGATATATGACAGGCGCAAAGCTTGAACAAAAAACAGTTACTGAGGATGGAAAAACCAAAAAAGTAGACTGGACAACTACAGACAAGCTTTCTGATCTGGCAGCAGGGGTTTCAGGAAAGACAATAACAGTAACAGTTGGAAGCGGTGAAGACGCAAAGAAAACAGATATTGTTATAAAGAATGATATGACTATAGCTGATTACGTTACCAAGCTTCAGGAGGCAGGAGTAAATGCATCCTTTGATACCACTAATCAGAGATTTTTCATAAGTGCAAAAGAGTCAGGAACAGCAGGAGATTTCTTTATTTCCGAGAGTGGAAGCAATTCATCAGCACTTAAGGCAATGGGACTTGACACTAATGTCACAATGACTGGTGATAAAGTTTCAGGTACAGATATAAAATCAGACAGTTTGATGACAGACATTGATGCAGGACTCAAGGATAAAAAGTTTGTAATTGAAAAGGGCGGCAAGAAAACGGAGATAGAAATAACAGATGACATGACTGTCAGTAAATTTCTTGCCAAAATAGAGAGTGCAGGCTTAAAGGCATCCTTTGATGAGGATACAGGCAAATTTACCTTTGGTTCAACAAACAGTGCAAGGGATAAAGAATTCAAACTTTCAATAGACGGTGATGATGCAGATGGAACACTTATTTCATCATTAGGCTTAAAGGATGCCAATACGGTTCAGAATACAGAGGCTGTCCGTATCAAAGGACAGGATTCTGAGATTGAGCTAAACGGTGCAAAGTTTACATCATCTTCAAATGCTTATACTGTAAATGGTCTGACAATTAACACTTTAGGGGTTACTGATGGTGAAATACAGATTGTTACCAGTACAGACTATTCGGGAATATACGATACAATAAAAGATTTTATTACAGAATATAACGAGCTTATCAATGAAATGGATAAGACTTATAATGCTGATTCAGCCAGAAAGTACAATATGCTTTCTGAGGATGAAAAGGCATCCATGACAGATGATGAAGTAGAGCAGTGGGAAGACAAAATTAAAAGTGCACTTTTAAGAAAAGATTCACAACTGAATTCGGTAATGAGTTCTATGATTAATATGATGATGGGCAAGTATTATACAGTCCCAATGCTTACCGAGAAAGAAAAGGAGTCTATGACTGCTGCTGAAATCGCGGAGTGGGAAACCAAAAACAAAGACAATCAGCTTAGTCTGTATGATTTTGGTATAAAGACATTAAGCTATTTTGAAGCGGCAGATAATGAACATCATGCTTATCATATTGATGGTGATTCAGAGGATGAGACTGTATCAGCTAAGACTGATAAATTAAAAGCCATGATTGCAAAAGATCCTGAAGGAACCGCAAATTTCTTTGCTAATCTTTGCAGTACCATGTATACAAGTCTCAAAAAGCAGATGGAGTCTACGGACTATAGCAGTATATATAAGGTCTACAATGACAAACAGCTGAAAAAGGACTATGATAATTATACCAAGAAGATTAAAGAAGCTGAGAAAGACCTAAGTGATTATGAAGACAGGTGGTATGATAAGTTTTCGGCTATGGAGAAAGCGATGGCTAAGATGCAAAGTCAGCAGTCAAGCTTAACAGGAATGTTAGGATAGCAATATACTAAAAGCATAATGGCTTATAAGTAACCATATAAATTTTTGGTTAGTTTAAAGAAAGGGGATACCATATGCTAAAACAAAATGGATATGCACAATATCAAAATGCAAGAATCATGACTGCATCACCGGCAGAATTGACCCTGATGTTATATGAAGGGGCAATAAAGTATGGTAATATCGCAGTTCTTGCAATGCAGAATAAGGATCCTGCCAAAGCACATGAAAATGTGGTTAAGGTTGAGAAGATTATTCAAAACTTTAGAGATACCTTAGACAAGAAATATCCTATATGGGAAGATTTTGAAAAGGTATATGTCTATTTGTTAAGGCGATGCCACGAGGCTAATATAGCAAAAGATTCTGAGATAATGGAGGAAGTGGTAAGTCATATTCGCTCAATGCGTGATAACTGGAAAGAAGTAATGAAAAATGTCTCTACAGATAAGACTAATGCACAGGCACATGCTAAGGTAGCAGGTGGACAGAGAAATGCGACAGGTTATACGATGTCACAGAGTGCAGCAATGCGTAGGACAGGCACCTTATAGTTTATAAAAGGGGTAAGGCATGACAGATGATTACTTACAGATAATGATAGAGAGCCTTGAGAAAAAGATAGATATATTGGATAAAGTGATTGAGCTCGACAAAAGACAGCTCAATATATCACTTGCTCAACCTTTGGATGTGGAAGCTTACGATGCCTCTATGGATGAAAAAGGTGAGCTCATAGATGAAATAGGCAAATTGGATGATGGATTTACTGTTATGTATGAAAGGGTAAAAGAGCCTGTAGCAGAAAATCCTGACCTGTACAGAGAAAAAGTAAAAAAGCTCCAGGAGCTTATCAGAATTGCTGTCGATAAGGGCGTTAGTATAGAAGCTATGGAAAAGCGTAACAAACAGTCGATTCAGGCAGCACTTAGTCAAAAGCGGAAAGAAATCAGACAGATAAAGGTTTCTTCCTCCGCAGCAACAAAATATTACCAGAATATGAGTAAGGTAAATTACATAGATCCACAGCTTATGGATCGCAAAAAATAACTAATATTTATATGCTTGAACAAGGAACGTTCGGCAACAATAAACAGGGATGAATATATGGCAGCAATTGATTTATAAAGGACATGGTGTAGATATATGCAAGTCTCTGTTTATAGGATCAGATTATCATAATCATTATTATGATATATATCGAAACAGTAGAGGTACACCATTTCGGGTGTACCTTTTATATTGTTTCGTTTATATATATTTTTACAACTTAATATAGCTTACCAATTCGTAGGGCAATTGGCAGGGTGGCCAACCTGCCACGCCTTACGGTTTTCCCAGGGTTTGTGTACTTTGATGAAGGAAAAGAAATACAGGGTACATATAAAAGGGGAGAAACAACTACTAAAAAACAGGCAAGGATAGCCGCAAAACGTTAATTTCAAGGAGGAAATAATTATGGTAGTACAGCACAATTTACAGGCAATGAACGCAAACAGAATGTTAGGAGTAACAACAAAGTCTTTAGCTAAATCAACAGAGAAGCTTTCATCAGGATATAGAATCAATCGTGCAGCAGATGATGCAGCAGGATTATCAATCTCAGAAAAAATGAGAAAACAGATCAGAGGACTTACACAGGCATCTTCAAATGCTGAGGATGGTATTTCATCTGTACAGACAGCAGAGGGTGCACTTGGAGAAGTAACAGATATGCTCCAGAGAATGAATGAATTAGTAATTCAGGCAGCAAATGGAACAAACTCAACAACTGACCGTGGATATATCCAGGATGAGTTAGACCAGCTTGTTACAGAGATTGACAGAGTAGCAGAGAC
>JAFPAQ010000260.1 GCA_017424235.1 Lachnospiraceae bacterium
GCATATGTCGCTTTGCCTCTAAGCTCAGTCAAATCCATATCTTCCAAAGAGAAATCGACTTTCACTTTTCTATAATTATCCTTGTCGACCACACCCTTGGAAAGAAGAACAACCGTCTCCACATGCTCCGTAAACGGAAACATATCGTATGGAAATGCCTCTTTAGCTACATATCCTGCATTCTTGAACCATTCAAGATCACGTCCCATAGTCTCAGGATTACATGATACATATACGACTCTGTCAGGTGATAATTTTGCAACTGCCTTTACAAATTCTTCTGTGCTTCCACTTCTTGGCGGATCCATAACTACCACATCTGCATGCTGTCCGTTTTCTGCCATATTCATCATGTACTGTGTTGCATCTGCTGCCGTAAAATGAATATTTGTGATATTATTTCTCTTTGCATTTGCTTTGGCATCCTTTACAGCCTGCTTATTTAACTCAATACCAAGTACTCTGCCTGCTTTTGATGCCATCGACATTCCGATTGTACCAATTCCACAATATGCATCTATAACTGTTTCCTTTCCAGTAAGTGCAGCAAGCTGAATCGCTTTCTTATAAAGAGACTGTGTCTGTGCAGAATTTATCTGATAAAAAGAATTTGGAGATATACGAAATCTCAGACCACAAAGCACATCCTCAATATATCCGTCACCATATAACGTCTTATTTCTCTCACCTAACACCATTGTAGTTTTCTGGTCATTTATATTCTGTACAATTGTTGTTATTTCAGGATGGCGTCTTCTAAGCTCTGCCAAAAAATTGTTTTTGTGTGGAAAATCAACTGTAGCAGTAACCAGCACTACCATAACCTGTTTTGTAGACATACCCTTTCTTATAAGAATGTGTCTCATCATTCCACGACCTGTATCCTCATTATATACCCAGAGTTTAAATGAACTGATAAGCTCAGTTACCGTACTTATGATAGCCGAAGCCTGTGCATCCTCAATGGCACAATCCTTTATTGGTATTATCGTGTGTGTTCCCTCTGCATATGTACCGGCTACTACCTCATCCTTGATTCTACCAAAAACAGCATGTACCTTATTTCTGTAATGATAAGGATAATACATGCCATAAACATCATTTACCTTGCAAAATTTCCCAATATTTTTCTCGACAAATTTCTTCTTGTCAACAAGCTCCTCTTCATACGATTTACTACCCAAATGACAAGCTCCACATTTTTCAACATATTTACAGTTTTCTATCTTCTTATCCATATTTTCTCCTAATATTAATGACATATGTGTCATATTTGCAATATTTTGTACGATTTGGAAATACGTAACAATCCGCAGGGATCATAGTTAGGGACTTTTAACACCCTAATCAATCTTTTCGCACAAAAAACAGCTCTGCCACATACATTATACGCAACAGAGGTGATTAACTCAATTATTTTTTAACCAACAGTTCAGATATAACCTCTGTACAGTAACCCTACCAGCTCATCACTCAGTTTCAAACTATAATCGCCCCCATAATAAGGCTTGCCACAATCCCTGCTATGGTTGCCAGAAGTGCCCCTGCAACTGACCATCTGGTTTTTGACACCTTTACTGACAGAAAATACACTGACAGTGTGTAAAATACAGTCTCGGTACTTGCAAGTGCAAGCGAAGTCACCAATCCCGCATAAGAATCTGTTCCATATTCCTTAAAAATATCAAGTGCAAGTCCTGTTGCTGCGGACGAGGAAAAAATCTTTACTA
>JAFPAQ010000261.1 GCA_017424235.1 Lachnospiraceae bacterium
ATGGAACGCAACATGGAAATCTATAACAAAAGAAAAGAGGGGGCAACTTTTAAATCAATTGCACAGGAATTTGGTATTTCAACAGAAAGAGTACGGCAGATATGTATTTCGCTTGATAAACGTGACCAAAGTGCGATGGAAAGTGATTTGTATCAGCTTATAGTTGATGAAAACAGCCATTCATATACTGTGTCACTTTATAATACACTGCGAAAGGCAGGTATTGAAACAATTGATGATTTAAAAAGTCGAATGTCAGAAATAAATGAACATCCTGAAAGATATGTCTATATCGGGGAGAAAAGTCGAATCTATTTAAATAAAAAGTTAGAGCATACAAATATAGCATAAAAAAATCGGATGCAAAAGCAAAATGCTTTGCGCATCCGATTTTTTTGCTATATTTATAAATCTGTAAGCTTGTCAAACACTTCAAAATATTCTTCAAATGTCTTTTTGCAACATCCCGGATCTGCTATCTCAATTCCTTCTGCACGCAATCCCAAAAGTGAAAAAGCCATTGCCATACGATGATCATCATAGGTCTGTATTACAGCCGGCTTTGGAATCGATGGATATATGGTTATTGCACTCTCCTGCTCTTCGCACTTTACACCTGCTCTTGTAAGCTCAGTAACTACCGCATGTATTCGGTCTGATTCCTGCAATCTTATATGACCAATATTCTCAATCTTTATAACATCATCAGCAAATGGAGCTATCGCAGCCAATGTCATTGTCTGATCTGAAAAATCATTCATATCAACTGTGATTCCTTTAATATGTCCGCCACATGCACCTATTACTTCTATTCCTTTTTGACCATCTTTTGTCTTTATCTCACTTACTGTACAGCCAAGTTTTTCCAAAAGCTTTATAAACTTAAGATCACCCTGCATACAGTCCCAAGTAACATTCTTTACAAATGCACGACCACCGGTAAGTGCTGCTGCCGCATAAAAGTAACAGGCTGCTGAAACATCAGGTTCAACCTGATACTCACCTGCTTGGTATGAAATACCTTTTTGCATTATATAATTATTACCATCAAACTCAACTCCGGCTCCCTGCTGCTCCATCATTTTTCTGGTTATTCGTATATATGAGCCATCCTTTTTTTCACTGGTTATCTCTATCTTAAGTCCCTGACTTACCATAGGTGAAGCCAGCATAAGTGCACTCAAAAACTGTGTAGACTTACTGATATCAAGCTGCACCGTACACATTTGATCACCATTATCTCTTCCACCTATACCCTGTATTTTTATTGGAAGAAAGCCTTCCTTTTCAAGATAGGTTATCTTGGCTCCCATTCCTGAAAGTACATCAAAAAGAGGCTTCATAGGACGTTTTTTCATCTGTTCAGATGCCTGAATAACAAATTCACCCTCTGCAAGCGCAAGCATTGCTGTGAGAAATCTTGCCGCAGTACCGGCACTTCCCACATTTATTTCTCCTTCTTTTACAGGAAGCTTTCCATTCAAGCCTGTTACTTCTACTGTTTTTGCAGCTTCATTTATATTTACATCGAAACCCAGTGACTGAAGCGAGCTTAAAAAGTGTCCGGAATCATCACTAAAAAGAACACCTTTTAAAAGAGTCTTTCCATCCGCAAGTGCTGCCATAAGCAACGCACGATTTGTGACGCTCTTAGAACCGGGCACCTCTACTGTCCAGTCAATCGGAGAAGAAATCTTTCTTACCTTATATGTTTCCATTATACCAACCATACCTTTCCTAAAATCAAATGACATTTTTTACTGTACAAAAAATGTGTACATCTTGTGCATATGTAGTTTATCATCAAATGTAAAAAATTTCCATGCCCTAATTTATTATAAACAGCTCATGAAGTGCACGGGTTGCTGCCACATACAACAGCTTTGCAAGCTTTGGATTTTCTTTATAATTTTTTAAATCCGGCTTCCATAGTAAGACACAATCAAATTCAAGTCCCTTAGTCTGAGCTACATCAAGCACCATAACTCCTTTTGAAAATCCACTCTTATCAGAATCAATAATATCTGTCTGTCTTGCAAGCTTTTGACTGACACTGTCTCTTGTATCATCATCAAAGCATATTACAGCCATTGTCTCATATCCCTTTTTCTTTTGAGCATCAATTATTTCTGAACACAGACCAACAGCCTCCTGCATTGAAATGCTGTCAACAAAATGTACAGGTTCACCATGTCGTATTACAGGCTCAATCTTATATGCGCCACGTGACACACTTGTCAGAATCTTACCGGCAAAATCGGATATTTCAATTGTATTTCGATAACTCTTTGACAGTACCCTGAACGAATCCGTTTCATCACAGAATATCTTATTTCGCATATCACGCCATTCATTCATTCCACATTCATAATTTACATTCTGTGAAACATCGCCCATTATCGTAAAATAACATTCCGGAAGAACAGTCTTGAGTACATAATATACCATTGGTCCGAAATCCTGTGCCTCGTCAATAAACATCTGACCAAATTCATCATCCGGCTTTTTCTGAAGTGCCCTGTAATATATAAGCACCATCGCAGCAACATCATAAACGTCAAATCTTCCACCAAGTATTTTTTCTTTTACACTTGTCATGTCTATATAATAAGTATCTCCATATATCTCCAAAAAGTTAAGATATATTGACACCACACTTCCATTATAGCAGTGTGAGGAAAAATATCCTCTGTATTCATTGTACTTTCGCTGTAATATACCCTCCTCGCTTCTGCCTGTACACTGTAGTTTAATCCTGTTTCTAAGACGCTCATCAAGTGTAACAAGAATCCTGTTAATCGAATACTGTGCATGTCCATTGATGAAATTATCATTATTTTTTTGAGATAAAAGCATACCTATCTCTTTGTCGTATACCACACAGTCTGCAAGTATTCTCTTACGCAGAAGCTTCATATAATTTTCAAGTTCATTTACGAAAAGCATCTTGCTCTTCCACGCTTTTTTCGGGTCAGGTGCCACTATTGTGTACTTCTTTTTCCATTCCTTTTTCAAAAGATATACCAATAGTTCGTCCATTCTCATATGCTTGATATCATACACTTCAAGCTCCGGAAGTCCACCTGTAATATAATCAATAAGGATATCACTGCCACCAACTATACAAAATTCATTTGAGGTAAATCTTTCTTTGTAGTTGTACATAATATATGATATACGATGTATTGCCACTGTCGTCTTTCCACTTCCTGCAACCCCCTGTACCAGAATATTGTGAAATGGATTTTCCCTTATTATCTCATTTTGCTCCTTCTGTATTGTAGCGATAATATCACCAAGAACTGCATCCCGGTTCTTACTAAGATATTTTACCAGTAATTCATCATTTGCTGCGACATCACTGTCATAATATCCCTTTAGCTGTCCATTATCTATATCATAGGTACGCTTCAGACTTAAATCTATATTATATTCCTTTATCTGATATTCATCCTTGGATGTGTCTACTATACTGTAAGTGCCTTTACCCAGCTCATTTTCATAATAAACTGATGAGATAGGTGCTCTCCAGTCTACTACTTCTATATTTGTTTTATCCTTCAACACTCCATGCTTACCAATATAAACAGACTCAAATAGCCTCTCATCAATATTTTTATAATCAATTCTTCCAAAGTATGGCTTTTCAAAAGCAGCCTGGTTTTTAACAAGCTGATTAAAGCTGTGCTCCTCTAAGCTCTTTGAAGTCATCATCTGCGCATATAATTCGACGTTTCCACTCTGTACCTCATCAAATAAAGCCTGTGTCTCTTCGTGTCTTTCCTTTACCTGCTTCTCATACTCCTTAATATTTTCAGCAATCACAGACCTGCAAATTTTTAAATGCTCTTTTTCATGCTGCCATTCCTTTTCCTTTTGCATATTTACCTCCCCTAAAATCAAAAAATGAGAGCCCTCATTAACAGATGACTCTCATTATACGTTTTTTATTTATTATTTTCAATCATAAATGCCATAAATTCATCGGCTGGAAGTGGCTTAGAAAAATAGTAGCCCTGTATGTAATCAATACCAAGCCCAACAAGCATATCTAACTGCTCTTTGGTCTCCACACCTTCTGAAACTACCTTAAGTCCCATATCATGCACCATTCTCATAGTGGCATTCAAAACCAGCTTAGCTTTTTCATTTTTGAAATATGACTGTATCATGTCGCGGTCAAACTTAACAATCTGTACAGGCATATCAACGATATAATTAAGATTTGACTGTCCATTTCCAAAATCATCAAGTGAAAACGTTACACCATAATCAATAAGCTTATTCATATTTTCCATAAGTCGCTTGCGTTTTACAATAGAACCTGTTTCGGTAATCTCAAGATTGATAAAAGACGGGTCTACTCCATACTCCTCCATAATCTCAATAAAATCCTCTGCAAGCCCCTTGCTCTCACATTGTGCTACTGACAGATTTATTTCAATGTAATGCATTCCCAACTTACGAATATCATTATTCTTAATGAATCTGCACGTATTTCTAAATACTATCTCACCAAGACTTGAAATAAGATCCGTTTCCTCAGCTATAGGAATGAACAACCCCGGCGGTATGATACTGCCATCATCTCTTCGGATTCTGACAAGTGCTTCAGCTGACACAAAGCGTCTCTCTGAACCGGAATAAATTGGCTGATAAAACACCTCTACCTTATCGTTCTCAATCGCATCTATAATCGTACCAACCATATCTTCACGTGAACGTTTTTTATTCATTTCAGACTCATCAAGGCAGATACATCTGTTTTCCGGTGCATCTAAATAATTCATCCTGTAATATTTCAAAAAGCCCATGAATTCACTGGAATCTTTTGCTATCTGACCCGATTCAATAATAATATAATATGGATGCAATTTAAGTGGCATCATGTCAAAGCTGTCTCTAAGCCAGATTTCACAAAATTTCTCCTGAACCGTTTCAAGAGACTTTTTCATAGTTTCAAGGTCTTCAAATACAAGTATGAACTCTTTATCAACTGTCTTAAATACCTTGCATTCTTTGATATTTCTAAAATAATCCGCCACTTCAAGTAAGGTAGCATCCATATGCTCAGGCTGAATTTCTTTATAATGAAAATCTTCAAGTGAAACAATAAAACAACTATAATTTTTTGCTGATGCATAAAGCTGTTTCACATACTCACTAAATGCCAGACCATTAAACAGACCTGTTTTCTTATCGATATAGGTCTCAGGATTTTCCAGTTCAAAAAACAGTATTACCATTCCCAAAGCACATGAAAAACCAACAAGCAACAGATTATTGAAAAAGAACTGTATTATAGCAGCCGAAACCCATACCAGCATCCATGTGATAACTGCCTTGCGTCTGCGCTCATTCATTCTCTCATTATACCTTAATGCAATGTATAATGTAATAAACACAAATCCAACTGCTCCAACATAGGTTGCAATTATACTTGGACCATAGGTATATATGCCTCTTCCATCATTACTTATATAAATAGGCAGTATAAGAATAACAGCTGAACACACTACCTGCAATATTTTAAATATAATATCCTTTTTCTCTCTTACTTTTTTACTATATATGTCAGAGCTTGTATAAACAAATGCTGTATATGCCGTAATAACCAGAGAAATCAGATAAACCTTTGCTTCCAGTTTTACCAGCCATTCCGGCAAATAATCCATATAATAGATCATAACCACAGACAAAGCATCAAGAGTAAGACATATAATCGTTATATACAAGGTTTTTAAAAACATTTTTTCGGAGTAAAGTCCTACTGTTTCGTGTCTGCTGTAAAAATATTTAAGCAGAAACAGCACAACCAATCCACATAATTGCATCTCAATATTCATATCAAACTCATATCCTCTCATCTATCAACATTCTTGAATGAAATATTCCTAAAAGTTTTTCTCCTTTAAGAATTCAAGAAATTCCATTCTTTGAATAGGTTTAGAGAAATAGAAGCCCTGAACATAATCAACACCTATCCTTTCCATCTCCTCCAATTGCTCCTTAGTTTCTACTCCCTCTGCAACTACCTTCAAATGCATATCATGTACCATATTAAGAGTAGTCTGCATTACCAGCCTGCCCTTATTATTATTAAAATACGACTGTGTCATATCCCTGTCAAATTTGATTATCTGAACCGGCATATCTACTATGTAGTTCAGATTCGACTGACCGTTTCCAAAATCGTCAAGTGAAAAATTTACTCCATAATCTATGAGTGTATTCATATTCTCAATAAATGTTTTCTTCATAGCTATGGAAGCTGATTCTGTTATCTCCAGATTTATCATTGAAGGATCTATATCATACTCCTTCATTATGCTTATATACTCTTTGGCAAGATTAGGATTCTCACACTGAATCACTGATAAGTTTATCTCAATATAGTGTATACCATAGTCATGAAGATTGTACTTCTTTATAAACCGACAGGTTCTTCTAAAGACTATCTCACCAAGCCTGCCTATCATACCGGTATCCTCAGCTATCGGAATAAATAATCCAGGCGGAATAATACTGCCATCTTCTGCCCTTATTCGTGCAAGCGCCTCAGCTGATGTGAACTTACCTGACTCAACCTCATAAATCGGCTGGAAAAAAACCGCTATTCGCTTATCATCCATCGCACTTATAAGTCCTTTAAGCTGATTATCTACTTCTCTCTTTTTATTCACATAATCAGTATCAATTATTATCTCACGATTGGAATTCATATTCAAATCCTGAACCCTGAAATATTTGAGCATAGTCATCATTTCAGCTGCACTGCCTGCGACCTCACAAGAAGGTACAATTATATATTTTGGCGATACGCGTATTGATTTTTCATTACCATTTTCATCAAATATCCATTTCTCCGAAAAGCGATTTTTAACAATTTCTATTGCAGCTTCAAAATACTTATTGTCTTCAAATAACAATGCGTATTCCTTTTCAGATGGTCTGAATATCTTTGCATTTGGTACATTTCTAATAAATTCTATTATCTGATATGTTATTGCATTTGACATTTCTGAAGGAATGTCACCGGCATACCAGTTATCAAAGGACAGCAAAAAACCACATATAAACTGCTTAGCAGCATAATGCTGTTTCAAATATTCTGAAAAAGCTGTCACATTAAAAAACCCTGTCATTCGGTCAATACTTGTTTCAGGATTTTCAAATCCAAAGAACATAATACCCATGCAAACAGAAATGGCAAAACCGACCAAAAGAAATTCATTGAAAAAGAACTGTAAAAACGAAGCTGACATCCAGATAAACATCCAAAGCTTTACCACGCGCCTTCTATGTGGATTCATTACCTTTCCCTTATAAAAAACCACAATAACCGTAGACATGACCATAAAAAAAGTAGTAAAATACGTTGCCAATACGCTTAACCCAAATGTATATACCATATTATCCTCATTATATATAGAGATAGGAAGCAAATATATAATAACGGTAAACAATATGGCCAGAGTCATAAAAATATTAACAACCTTGTTTCTTCTGATAAGCTTATAAACATCCACACATGCATAATAAACAGACATAAATCCTGTCCATACAAGAGACACAAGATATGTCTTACAACCTAATTTTATTATTGTTTCAGAAATCTTTCCCTGCATATTGATAAGCACAATAGAAAAAATATCCAAAAGCACACACAAGAGCGTGACTTCCAAAGCCCTTAAAAAGACCTTTTCTGTATATAATCCAACCTTGTCATGCTTGTGATAAAATACCAATATGAGTAATAAAATTACCAATCCACAAAACTGCATTTGAATATTCATAATGGCTCCGTCCTTTTTATGTTTTTTATAATTTACTGATTTATATTCAATATTTTATCATTTTACTTCTTATTTTGCAATTATCAGTTTATATCATTATTTTTTATTTTATAATACTTTTATTGCAAAATATCATATATTATGCTAATATTATAACAAATTGCAGATTATTATTAGTTTATTTAGCTAATTTTCGCGAAATTCAAAGGAGGAAACCGAATGAAGTTTTTTAAAATCAACAATTTGTTTGGTAATAAAGCAAGAAAAAAGTCTTCGGCTACACCACTATTGATACTATGTGGATGTGCACTTATTATAGGTGGTTGCAGTTCAAAAAAAGAGACTCCGAATATATATTATCTTAATTTCAAACCCGAAGCTGCACACATATGGGAAGAAATTGCTACGGAATATACCAAACAAACCGGCATCCCTGTAAAAGTACTTACTGCATCAGGTGGAAACTATGAACAGACTCTTAAAGCGGAAATTGCAAAGCGTGATGCCCCTACTCTCTTTCAAATCAATGGACCTGTAGGATATCAAAACTGGCACAAATACTGCCTGGATCTTAAAGATACCAAGCTTTATTCGTGGTTGTTAGATCCAAGTCTTGCCGTGACAGGAAGTGATGGTGGTGTATACGGTATTCCCTATGTAGTTGAAGGCTATGGTATTATTTATAATGATGCCATTATGCAGAAATACTTCCAATTATCTTCAAAAAAGACATCTTATAAGTCTATGGATGAAATTAACTCTTTTGCAAAGTTAAAAGAAGTAGTTGAAGATATGACTGCACACAAATCACAACTGGGGATAGAAGGTGTATTTGCCTCAACCTCCTTCCGTTCAGGAGAAGACTGGCGATGGCAGACACATCTTGCAAACATTCCTATATATTATGAATTTAAGGATAAAGGTATTGCAGATACTGACAGTATTGATTTTACATATAATGAAAACTACCATAATATTTTTGATCTTTATATCAATAACTCCTGCACTCCAAAAACTGAACTTGTTTCAAAAACAGTAAATGATTCCATGGAAGAATTTGCACTGGGAAAGGTAGCAATGGTTCAGAATGGTAATTGGGCCTGGGGACAGATAAGCAGCATTTCCGGAAATGTTGTAAATGAAGCAGACTGCAAATTTATGCCTATATATTCAGGCGTGACCGGTGAAGAAAACCAGGGATTGTGCACCGGCACAGAAAACTTTATTTGTGTTAACAATATGGTTTCCGAAGAAGACCAGAAAGCATCGATTGATTTTATCGAATGGGTATACAGTTCTGACATCGGAAAAGACTATGTAACTAATTCTCTTGGTTTTATATCACCCTTCAATACATTTACAAATGAAGAACTTCCAAATGATCCTTTGGCAAAAGAAGTATTATTTTATATGTCTGATACATCAAAAACTTCCGTAAGCTGGAATTTCACTGCTTTTCCAAGTCAGGCATTTAAGGATAATTTTGGTTCAATGCTTTTAAACTATTGTAAAGGTGAATGTACCTGGAGTGAAGTGTCACAACAGGTAATAGAATCCTGGGCAAATGAAAAAAGAAAGTAGAGGTATTGTCTATGAAATCAATAAGAACTAAAATCGCAATACTTATGGCCTCGACTTCAATAATACTTATTCTTGGAATTTTGTCAGTCACATATGCTATAAACCGCAAAAACATCGTTTCAATCTGCACAAGCTATTTGTATGATACCTGCATTTCAGCATCAGATACTCTGTATGAAAGTTTTTTTGGTGACACAGAACGAAATGATATGGCTGTAAGACTTGAATATATCCTTTATAACGTAGGTATTGGTACAATGGACTCAAGCCGTGCATATCTGGTAGATAAAGATGGTACCTATTTGTACCATGAGGATTACGAAATGATCGGCACTAAACTATCCGATAATCCTGTTATTGAAGAAGTCCTCGCAAGACTTAATAATGAAGGCATGATAACCACTGCTGATGTCCGTACCTGTAAAGCGAATGGAAAGGATGTCTATGTAGCTTTCATGTGCACTGTAAATGACTGGGTCATCTTTGTACAGGCTGATGCTTCCGATGTAATGAAGCCGGTTAACATTATTGCAAACTATTGTATAGGAATAGGTATTGCATTATTATCTGTTATCCTTGTAATAGGTCTGGTAATCACTTCTGTTATCACCAGACCAATTAAAGATTTAACTAATGTAATCAATGATATTTCCGAGCTCAATATGAAGCCGACTGATAAAATTTTAAAAAGCAATGACGAAATTGGAAAAATGGGCATTGCTGTTGACAGAATGCGCAAAAAATTATCCTCAATCGTTGCACAGTTAAACAATATCTCTGACGATCTGGTATCAAATTCCAATTCACTGTATGATATTTCAAACTGTGTAAATGATGCTTCAACTGACAATTCAGCAACAACTGAGGAGCTTGCATCCGGTATGGAGGAAACCTCTGCTGCCACTGAAACAGTTACGCATAATATTCAGAGAATGACCAAAAATGCTACTGAGGTAACAAATAAAATAGCCGAAGGAACCGTTCTTACTGCAGATGTAATGAATAAGACACTGGCTATCCGTGAAAAGACTAAGGCCGCCATTGCAGAGACCTCCAGAGTATATGGCAACATACGTCAAATGTCAGAAGAAGCTATAATAAAGGCTAAGGAAGTAGACAAAATCAATGAACTTGCAAACTCGATTCAGGACATTGCAGACCAGACCACACTGCTTTCTCTTAACGCTTCTATAGAAGCTGCCAGAGCAGGTGAACAAGGCAAAGGCTTCGCTGTGGTTGCAGGTGAGATTGCATCTCTTGCTGCGCAGTCAACAAAGACAGGCGCTGATATCGTTA
This sequence comes from Lachnospiraceae bacterium, assembly GCA_017424235.1. Classification (GTDB taxonomy): domain Bacteria; phylum Bacillota; class Clostridia; order Lachnospirales; family Lachnospiraceae; genus COE1. The sequence goes on from JAFPAQ010000261.1 coordinate 10,674, forward strand.
CTATTGTTGAACAGGTAAATTTATCTGTTCAAACCCTTACCAATTGTCTGACAGATTCGCTTAACTTCCTTGAACATAAGGTAATGGAGGATTATAACGAATTTAATGACAATAGTGCCCAATACAGTGATGCCACCCAGCGTATTGAGGATTTCATGAAGCTTGCAAACAACGAGGTAAAAGAACTTGAGCTTTCTTTTGAAAATATAGCCGAAGCAATGGATGGAATCAATAATAATGTCAGCGAGTGTTCACTGGGGGTTTCAGATATTGCTGCAAAAACTTCACAAGTCGTATCGCAGACTGCCGAAACATTTACACATACCACAGACTGTAAAATACTCGCCGAAAAGCTGAGTGATATTACCTCCCAATTCCAATTATAAATCAGAGGTAAACTCATTCGACTTAACTACTACTACACTATACAAAAAACCTGGCTTATTCATATTTTGAATGATCCAGGTTTTTAATTCATTACAATTCTTTGCTCCACAAATAGCAAAACGACTGCGTTCTTGCTGCAAATCGTTTAGTCCTTAAAAGCTCCCTGATTTCTGCTTTGGTATACCAGCCGGCTTCTATCTCTTCCACCGTTGATGTGCTCGCCTTGATTTTGCCTCTTGCTTTTCCAACTATACATACATTTATCTCATTACTAAAACCAACTGCACTGTAGCTTGGTCCTATAAAATCAGTGATTTCATAAAGCTCCAGTCCTGTCTCCTCCCAAAGCTCTCTTTTAGCACTTTCTTCAGGTTTTTCCCCATCGTCTATAAGACCTGCCGGAAAATTGTATACCCAGTCACCCACTGCAAGCCTGAACTCTTTATTTATAAGTATCTTCTCATCCTTTTCGTCGGTAGCAATTATTACAACTGCATCCGGTTTGTCACCATGAAGCTTCTCCAGACTGTCAAGTGATTTGTTACGGCTTATTATTTCATAAACCTTTTCCTTATTATCTACAGTCTCATATGTAATATCATATCTGTTGATAAATTTACCTTCCTGCTTTTTCTCTATTTTCTTAAACTGCATAAGTCAAACTCCTGTATATTAACAATTTATCTGCTCATTCCACCGGAAATGTCCTTTATTACCTCGCCGGCAAGTATAAGTCCTGCCACTGACGGCACAAACGAAACACTTCCCGGTACAGCCTTTCTAATATCCTGTGTTTCTGCATTTATTTTTAATGGCTGCTCTTCAGAATAGACAACCTTAAGTTTTTTTATTCCACGCTTCTTAAGTTCTCTTCTCATTACTTTTGCAAGTGGACACACATTTGTCTTATATATATCTGCCACTCTGAATGCAGATGCATCAAGCTTATTTCCTGCTCCCATAGAGCTTATAATGGGAGTACCTGTTTTGTCAGCTTCCATAATAAGCTGTATCTTTCCTGTTACTGTATCAATTGCATCTATTATATAATCATATTGTGTAAAGTCAAACATATCAGCCGTTTCCGGCAAATAAAATGTATGAAATGTATTCACAACTGCATTAGGATTTATATCCAGAATCCTGTCTTTAGCTACATCTGTCTTTAATTTTCCTACAGTTGAATGTGTTGCTACTATCTGTCTGTTTATGTTTGATACGGATATGTCATCTTTATCAATCAGATCAAGTGTTCCAATACCTGCACGTGCAAGAGCTTCAACTGCAAAACCTCCCACGCCCCCTACTCCAAACACAGCAACTCTTGCATTTTTAAGTCTTAATACTCCTTCTGTACCTAGAAGAAGTTCTGTTCTGGAAAACTGTTCCTCCATACCGGACCTCCCTGTAATTATTCTGCGTTTATATGTTAATTATTTGCGAAACGATGTACTAATCAGTATAAATGCTGCTACTATATACAGTCAATATTCTTATTACTTAATTAAAATAATTCAATATTATTATTTCTGACACCACTTTATTATTTTGTATATTTGTGGTACAATTTATATAATATTAAATTAAAGCAAATTAATATTGCTATTTTATCAGTATTTACTGAATAGTAGTTAAGTAAAATGAAAGGTATGGTGATTATTGTGAAACATAAAGTATTACTTTCCGGTGGAAATTCTGATGTAATTAATGATTTTTTTATTGAACTGGATTTTAACTTTGACTGTATAACATCATCTTTAAGGATTCCTGACCTGATGAAACATCTTGATTTATTTAAGCCTGAACTATTTGTATTATGTATGCGGCACGAAAGTCGTGATGATTTAAAAAAACTTATTGATTTCAGAAATATATTAAAAGATAAAAAAATAGGTTTCGTAGTTATTGCTGATGCTATGGACTACGATTTCTTTATGAGATTCCACACTGAAGAACCGGAGCTGTTACTCCAACGCCCTATCTCTTCTTTAAATATAGAAAGTGGTATACTCGAATTTATAAACAAGCGTGCAAGTGAAAATCCACATTTGTCTGTCGAAATGACACAAATGTCATCTTCTTCCCAGAGTATCGTCTCACCTCACAGTACCCTGGATTCAACCTTTGCAAAACTTGCAAGACTTGAAAACGAGATGTCAAACCTCGGAATTGATGACAATATAAGACTTGGAGCCAATTCCGAAAGAGGTATGAGCTTTGACTTTGAACTGGAAAGACAGCGTATTCTTATAATTGATGACTCTACTGTAATGTTAAAATCCATCAAGGCTCACCTTGAGGATGAATATGAGGTAGCTACCGCAATAAGTGGCAAGGTCGCACTGAAATTTCTTGAGAAGAAAAAGGTAGACTTAATTTTACTTGATTATGAAATGCCTGACGAAGATGGTCCAACCGTTTTCAAAAAAATCAGATCACTTCCTGAAAATCCTGATGTACCTATTGTATTTCTTACAAGTATTAATGAAGGTGAAAAAATCCAAAAGGCTCTCGCATTAAAACCTCAGGGATACCTGTTAAAACCGGTTGACAAGGCTTCTCTATTCAAAAAGCTTCATGAAGTATTAAATACATAACAGGACAAATATTTTTTATAAAGGAATAACATTATGAATAATGATGATATAAAACTTACTGATTTGTTTGATGTAGAAATGCTGCAACAGTTACAGGATGCTTTTTCGAAAATGACTGGTATGGCAGCTGTAATAACTGACGAAGAAGGACATGCTGTTACCAAAGGTGTAAACTTCACTGAATTTTGTGGCAAATACACGCGTAAATCTCCCATTGGCTGTCTTAGATGCGAACAATGTGACAGACATGGTGCTGACTTAGCCTTAAAGGTAGGTTCTTCTGTAACTTATTTTTGTCATGCAGGACTTATGGACTTTGCTGCACCAATCATGGCTGGTGATAAACTCATAGGCTGTTTTGTAGCAGGTCAGGTACTGACCTCTCCGCCTGATATTACCAAGGTAATGCAGGTAGCTGCTGAGATAAATGTTGACCTGATAAATTATCTCCAGTCAATTATGAATGTACCTATTGTAGATAAAGCCAAGCTGGATGATGCTGCTTTCTTTCTCTACACACTTACTGATGCAATTTCAAGCATCGCCTATCACAAATATGTGATGAAGGAAGCAAATATAGAAATAGAAAAAGCTGCAAATCTTAAATCAGACTTTTTGGCAAACATGAGTCATGAAATACGTACTCCAATGAATGCGGTGATAGGTCTTGCAGAAATGGCACTCAGGGAAGATATGTCTCCGGCTGCAAAAAACTACATCAACCAAATTAAATCTTCCGGAAATACATTACTGACTATTATTAATGATATTCTCGATTTTTCAAAAGTCGAGTCCGGTAAAATGGATATAGTACCAGTAGAATACGAGCCTATGTCTGTAATGCGTGATGTTGCAAATATAATAAGCACTCGTGTAGCCAAAGGAAACGTTGAACTGGTACTCGATATTAATCCAAATATTCCTAAGAAACTGAAGGGTGATACTACACGAATAAAACAGATTATAACAAACCTCTCAAACAATGCTGCCAAATTTACACAAAAAGGACAGATTCTTCTTACTCTTGATTATCGCAAGCTTTCAGATGATACAATTGATTTTGTATTTTCTGTAAAGGATACCGGAATAGGCATAAAAAGAGAGGATCTTAGCAAACTGTTTCAGTCTTTTATACAGGTAGACAGTAAACGAAACAGAAATATTGAAGGCACAGGTCTTGGTCTTGCCATAAGTAAGCAATTGATTGAGCTTATGAATGGTGAAATAGGTGTCGAAAGTACCTATGGAGAGGGAAGTATTTTCCATTTTCATCTTCCGCAAAAGATTATCGATCCAGCCCCTTCTGTAAAAATAGAAGCTACAGCAATAAATACATTTAATGGTCTTACAGATTCCTATACACATGAACAGTTAAATCGTGACTTAAAGAAACTTAACATAGACTATTCTGACATAAATAAACTTGGCTATACTCCTCTATCCATTGATCTTTTACTGCACTCAGCCAAATTAAACGGAGAAGCTTTTATTTTCATTGATTATAAAAACTTTAACGAAAAGGAACAACAATTTATAAAGGATAATCCAAATGTTACTGCTGTTATAGTAGCCGATTTTGACCAGACTGCACACATAGATATGTCAAATGTGGTATTTGTACACAAACCATTATCAGTACTGACTATCGCATCAATATATAAGCATGAAAATCCTGATACTGACAATGATGCAAATCCTACTGCATGCTTTGATTTTACTGCCGAAGAAGCTGAAATACTAATCGTAGATGACAATGTTGTCAATCTTACAGTTGCATGTGGTCTTATAGAACCACTGAATATGAAAATAGACAAAGCAATAAGTGGAAAAGAGGCTATCGAAAAAATATCCAACAAAAAATATGACCTTATATTTATGGATCATATGATGCCGGAAATGGACGGAGTCGAGACAACACATATAATCAGAAGAATGTATCCTAACTATAATAAAGTTCCTATCATTGCACTTTCAGCAAATGCGGTGGGTGATGTGAAGAATATGTTTATTCAGGAAGGAATGAATGACTTCGTTGCAAAACCAATTGAAGTACGTACTTTGATTAAGGCAATAAAACGCTGGTTGCCTCCTGAAAAAATGAAAAAATCAGAAATAAAAATTGCTCCAAAAAAGGCAGATAATAATCTTCCTCAAATAAAGAATATAGATACAAAGGCTGCATTAGATTTACTTGGAAGCGAGGAATTATTCTGGACTGTACTTAAAGACTATTATAAAGCTATTCCAAAAAAGCTTGGACTTATTCAAAATTATAAGAATGAAGAAAACTGGCACAATTATGTAGTTGAAGTACATGGACTAAAAAGTGCTTCAAGACAGATAGGAGCTTTAGAGCTTGCACAGTTAGCCGCTGATCTTGAGACTGCCGGAAATACAAATGATATTGAAATGATCATGAACAAAACTGATCAATTGCTTACTATGTATGGAGAATATCTTGAAATACTTAGTCCATTTTTTGTTGAGGAAAAGAAAGAAGTAAGCTCCGACCATACTCTTTCAAAAGATGAATTAATAAAGATTTTTGACGAAATGTCAACTGCAATTGAAGATCTTGATTTGGATCAGGTAGAAAATCTCATACAAAATCTAAATAACTACTATTTTAATGAAGATGAAACAAGTTTTCTGGACGCCTTAAAAAATGGTGTTGATGAAATGGATCCGGACTCATGTGATGAAGCAATCAAAAACTGGAAAAACTATATTGGTTAGAAAACAAAAAAAGCGTTTTAAACGCTTTTTTTGTTTTCTAACTTATCAATAATCCTAATATAGTAAACATATAGTTTTCCGAATCTGCACTTTTTATTATGGTAATATTATGTGTTTCAACTCTATCGGATCTATAAAGCTCTATTGTATCTGTTTCTGTACCCTTACCCCTGTCAAAATTTCCATCCAGCGTTGTGACATATTTGTCATCTATATACACGTCATATTGTCCTCTATATCCTTCAATACATCTCTGATAGATAAGCCCAATATTGGCTGCCGGTATTGTAAAAGTAATAACTGCATTTTCACCTGTTGCATTCCAATCGTTAGGAAAATGATAGTTAACAGACGCAGTTTCAAAATCTCTTGAAGCAGTTGGCATTATTGATGATGAATCAACTACCATTGCATTCATATAGGATAATGGTGTGATAGCAGGTGGAATAATATATTCTGTCTTTATGAAACTATTACAGGCTTTTTGAAATATATCCTCTAAATATTGATTTATAAGTTCTGCAATAATAATATGTCCTCTGTCATTAGGATGTATACTATCGGAAGAAATGTCTGACCACAAAAAGCTTCCCGCTTCTATTTCAGGCATAACAGCATTACCATAGCTTATCATAGGCAATCTGTAGTACGTACCTAACGCACAGTCCAAATCCTGTTGACTACTTCCATCTTTATCTGTCATAAATACAAGCACTACAGCCGGCTCATTCGGCGCAAGCAATATACGTCTGATAAGATTCTCATAAGTCTGCATCTGCTCATAGCTGAATGCATCGTTAACCGAAAACTCTATAAATACAAGATCCGGCATATAATCCAATACTTCACTCTTAACACGATGCACTCCTAAATACGAAGACGTACCTCCGACTCCAGCATTTATCATATTAATATTAGTAAAGGGAAAACTTTCACACCACCACTTATAAACATTTTGAACATATTGATTACTCTTATTGGTGGCATTATATCCTTCAGTTATTGAACCACCAATAAAAGCTATTGTTGTATCTTTTCCACATGCAGCATTTATCAGCACCCTTTCCAGTCTTCCGGTATCAGCAGGTACAAAATTTGTTGAACGACGATACATCTGCGTATCTTTAAGTGCTGTAGCATTTGCTATAAACTCTCTATCAGCACTTATCTGAACAAATATGAAAATTACACATAATGTTTTAGCAATCCAATTCGTCCATCTAAATACCCTGTTATTACTTTGCATCATATATCCTCTTATTTTCGTAATTTGCTATTAATCTTTTTACAAAGGGCTTTTGATACCCTGATCCTATTACAAAATAAAAGGATATCGCTTTGCGATATCCTTTAAGTTATGTATTATTATAAGCACACTTTCCACTCAAAAGTATCATTAATCACACAGTATGCTGCTAATTCTTCAGGTTTTACATAAACCTTTACAGACTTAATATCAGCATCTTTATTTCCCTGTTTAATAAATTCAGCCTTTGCTACTGATGCTGCATCATTAATTGATTTTTCCATATTGCGGTACTGTATAATAACTTCTGTTTCAACAGCCTTTGAAGCTCTTGCTGTCTTTGCTTTTGCAGGAGCCTTCTCAGTTTTTACTTCCTCGTTATCAATTTTCTCTACTTTTTCTTCAACAGATTTTACATCTACTGCATCTGCCTTAACCACTTTTTTTGCTACTGGTTCTGCTGTTTTCTTTGTTGCTACTGTTTTCTTTGTTGCCATAATGTCTCCTCCCAAAACACACTACATTTATTTCATGTAAAAAAAGTGCATGCCAGCGCATTCACATATTCACACTACGCTGTAACAATATCTTATTACATTAAAAATAACAAGGCTATTATGCCTTATTTTATTTTATATTGCAAGCGATTTACATAATTTTAGTAAAAAAAAGACATTTTTCATATATTTTTCATTTGAAATATGTATGTTTTTTATAACTTTTATGACACTATTGTCATAAACTATCACTATTGACACACAGTCTTCCCCAACCGGTTTTATCGTTTGGATATTGTGCTTCACCTAAAATCGGTTGTGCTGAATCTATCAAAAAGGCCTTCAGTTTTTCGCCATACATATATCTGTCATTTTCTCTTATGATTCCCCACTCCATCAATAGTGCTGACACTCCTGTCACAAATGGTGTTGCAAAAGAAGTTCCGGATACTCTTTCATATCCCCCTCCAACTACCGGAACACTGATATCCACCCCGGGAGCTGCAATCTCAGGCTTTACCTGTACTATTCCCTGTATTTGTTCACTTGCCTTATTAATAACATTTCTATACACAAATCCCCTTCCGGAAAAATCAGCATAACTTTGCATATTTACATTATATGCTCCAACAGTAATAGCTTTATTAGATGTTGACGGTATTGTGATAGTAGTATCAGGTGTTGCATTCAAAAATCCTGTTCCTGCATTTCGCACAGCATAACCCGGAAGATAAATATTATATTCTCCTGTAACTATATCAACAGGCTCAATAATTATTTTCCATATTCCGGATGCAATATATAAATCAGGAATCATATCAATAAATATTTCCTGATTTATATTATATGGCAACGGTACTCCTATAAAACACATTAAATCCGTATTTTCAAGTCTTCTTTTTATTATCTGCGCCTCACGACTTCCAAATGTATCAAAATCAAGCATCTCACCGTTTGGTGACACTATTGTTATTCTATATTTATCCTGATAATACTTCCACAGCTGTATACTTAATCCAGTCTCAAAATCTGATACTGCCATTTCAAGCTCTGTCCTTCTGTTAAGTGTTCCTGAAATATGTCCTCTGGAAATACCTTCATTACCACTTCCAATCACAATAGATGTCCTGCCTATCTCTGATGCATTGTCAACAAATCGCTCAAGCAAAGAATTTCCCTGATGATCACCATATGTATTTCCATAGCTGATATTGACTGCTACAGGCATATTTCTCTCAATTCCTGTATTAACTGCAAAATTTATACCTCGCATTAACTGTGTAGTAAGTGGAAACGAATTTCTGCCCGAACTGCCCAATTTAATAACAAGTATTTCTGCCTGTGGTGCGACTCCTGAAATCGTACCGGCTGCAATGGCAGCAACTGCTGTACCATGTCCTGATATATCTTCTGCAGGAACAATGCGACTTCCTTCTATACGTCCCAGTCTTATTGCTTCATTAATCTGTTCCTGTGTATATAGCCTGGGATTGTCTGTCTGATCCCATATTGATAATATTCTGGTATTTCCATTACTATCCAAAAATTCCGGAAGATAAAAATCTATTCCACTGTCTATTATTGCAATTATGACTCCCTTACCACTAAGATATGGTTCCCGCTGTGTAATCTGCAAAATGCAGGAAGAAGCTTTCGCATACTCATTTGTTATATCCTCATTAAAAAGGTTATCCATAAAACAAATTCTGCCTATATACACTATTGTTTTATAATATGGTTATTTATTAGTTAATGTACACAGGTTATATCCGGGTGCAATAGGGTGCGATAGGCCGCGATAGGTCGCAATAGGGACGGGGCTTCTGTATCGTTGGAAAACACGATACAGCAAGCCCCGTCCCTATTTCTACTATATTGGAAACACGATACAGCAAGCCCCGTCCCTATTTCTACAAGCTTAACTAAACGTTTTTTTATCCATTTTTCCACTGTTTGATTCCTTTTACTACAATTGATACTGCTATCACAAGCAGTGCAACAGGTGCCAATGCAACTGCAACCTTAAATACAAGCATAACAATTATAACAAGCAGTAATATAACTATACCTAAAATGAACCAACCCTTGAACTGAATCACCTTACCCTTTTTATCCGAATCGTTCTGTGAATAATCATAACCCGAATTATAATTGCTGCTAAAATTTCCATGCATATTACCATATGAATTGTTATATGAACTATTGTCATAATAACCGTTGTTTGAGGTATTACCTGAAAACTTATTACTTTCTTCAATGGTCTTTGCCAAAAGTCTTGGATCTCCTAATGAAGCCAATATATCAGACTCACTTCTACCATTCTTTATCTGAGAATAAATATAATCCTTGTAATAATTAATATTATCATAAATAACCTGCTCAGGAACCTTGCCTACAAGAGCATCTTTTAAACTATTCAAAAATTCATCCTGTCTCATAGTAACTACCTCTCTATTTATTTAATCATAATTATTCAGTAACCTTACTTTTTCGAAAACAAAATCATCAACATTTTTGTATTTATGCATCTCTATTATGATTATATGGTATCACACTATCACATCAAGGTAAATTAACAGATTATAAAATTTTTATTAATGTCTTATTATTCCTTTAAATAAACTGGTTTTTATCTTTGTCATAATGATAATCAATTGAATTAAGTTTATCCACTATTTCCTTTTCATCTTCACCTGTATCCTCACAAAATGCAGAAAGACTTGGATAATAATCTCTCAACTTGAGGTTAATATAACTCAATAACATAACCGGATCCTTTGGCATCATTTTAAATCATCCTTTCTACTACTAAGTCCTACAATTATCAGTTCAACACTAAGCACATCTGACATTCTTCCTGTCTTTACTGCTTCCTCTGCCTCAACACATGCCTTTAGTGCATCTTCAAGCTGTTTCATTTTAAACTGTGCAGCCTGTGGTATATATTTCTTTTTTAAATAATAGGCATTCAAACCTGTACTTTTTGCAATATCAGCTTCTGAATACCCTTTTTTCTTTAATTCACGTACCTGCAAAAGCATATTAAACTGTCTTGCAATCAAAGCCAGAATCTTCATTGGTGCTTCCTTTAACGCAAGAAGATCATAATACAGCTCCAATGCTCTTTTCTGCTCTTTTTTTGCTACTGACTCTACCATCTCAAATATTTTATTTTGCACCTGAACAACGCAGAGGGCTTCAACATCCCGGGCAGTAATTCCTTCATCATAATATTTATAG
>JAFPAQ010000034.1 GCA_017424235.1 Lachnospiraceae bacterium
GTGGATGACGGAGTGCTTACACAATTTCGAGAAGCATTTTCTTTTGCAAATGAATTGATACAACCTACGGATGACTTGCATGGTAAACTGGATTTATGGAAAGCGAATCAGATGCAGTTAGAAGAAATCGGCTTATTACGAAACAATATCGAAGTCAGTGAATTATGCACATATGAAAATGTTGATCGGTTTCAATGACGCAGTATTTATGTGAAAATGCAAGGGAAGTAGTAGCAGTAGAGATAGATAAAAAACTCATTCCTATACTTGAAAATGATACTTTGGCACCTTATGACAATATTTCAATTATAAATGAAGATATTTTAAAGGTGGACATTAATAAAATAGTACAGGAAAAGAATGATGGAAAACCTGTAAAGGTAGTTGCAAATCTGCCTTACTATATAACAACTCCTATTATAATGGGACTTTTTGAGAGCCATGTGCCATTAGAGAGTATTACAATAATGGTACAAAAAGAGGTGGCAGAGCGTATGCAGGTAGGACCCGGAACCAAAGATTACGGTGCACTTTCACTTGCAGTGCAGTATTATGCAAAACCTGAGCTTATGTTTATAGTTCCGGCAGGCTGCTTTATGCCAAGGCCAAATGTTGACAGTGCAGTCATAAGACTTACACGTCATACTAATCCACCGGTTACAGTAAAAGATGAAAATAAAATGTTTAATATTATCAGGGCTGCTTTTAATCAGAGACGTAAGACACTTGTAAACAGCCTTAATAATGCAGCAGGCATTAATGTTACAAAGGCAGCAGTTGCTGATGCTTTAGATAAAATGGGTATTAGTCAAACTATACGAGGAGAGGCACTTACTCTTGAACAATTTGCCTTGCTATCAGACTTGATATAGTAGAATATGATGATATTGTTTGTGAAAAATTGACTAAAATTCACAAATTAATATTTATATATAGAATAATGTGAAGAAAATGACTTAATATAGATACAAAAATAAAATTTGATGGTATAATAGTATCACAGTGCCATGTAGGGCTAATTTGATAGACAGGCACTATTAAGTAAAAACGTATTAAAAACGGTAATGGGGGTAACAACAATGGATACAGAAACAACAGTATTTATATCTGAAGCTGATCAGTATGTTTTTGGTCAGGGCACACACTATGAAATTTATAAAAAGCTTGGAGCACATCCTTGTAAGAAAGGTAAAACAGATGGTGTATTCTTTGCTGTGTGGGCTCCTAATGCCGCAGAAGTATATGTTATTGGTGAGTTCAATAACTGGAATGAAAGTGCTTCACGCATGGAGCGTATAGGTAATGGTGGTATTTATACAACATTTATAGAGGGAGCTAAAGAAGGACAGCTTTACAAATATATGCTTGTACTTTCTGATGGAAGAAGACTTTATAAGGCTGATCCATATGCTAACTATGCAGAAATGCGACCGGGTACCGCATCAAGAATATATGATCTTAATCATTTTAAATGGTCAGATAAGAAATGGCTTACAGAGCGTGATAAAAAGGATATGAATAAGGAGCCAATGTCAGTTTACGAATGTCATATTGGTTCATGGATGAAGCATCCTGACGGAACAGAGGATGGTTTCTATAATTATCGTGATTTTGCTGATAGGATAGTTGAATATTTTAAGGAGATGCCATATACACACATTGAGCTTATGGGTATTGCTGAATATCCATTTGATGGTTCATGGGGATATCAGGTAACAGGATATTATGCACCTACATCACGTTATGGTACACCTGATGATTTCAGATATCTTATTGATACTTTACATAAAAATAATATCGGTGTTATTCTTGACTGGGTACCTGCGCATTTCCCAAGAGATGCACACGGATTATGTGAGTTTGATGGTACCTGTCTGTATGAACATCCTGATAAGAGACTTGGAGAGCATCCTGACTGGGGTACAAAGATATTTAATTATGGTAAAAATGAGGTAAGCAACTTCCTTATTGCAAATGCTTTATTCTGGATAAGAGAGTTCCATATTGACGGATTACGAGTTGATGCAGTAGCATCTATGCTTTATCTTGACTATGGTAAGCAGGATGGACAGTGGGTAGCTAATAAATATGGTGGAAATGAAAACCTTGAAGCTATTAATTTCTTTAAACATCTTAACTCAGTAATACATGGTGCACATCCTGGTGTAATGACAATTGCAGAAGAGTCAACTGCATGGCCAAAGGTTACAAAGTCTCCTGAAGATGGTGGACTTGGATTCTCATTTAAGTGGAATATGGGATGGATGCATGACTACTGTGAATATATGAAGCTTGATCCTCTTTTCAGAAAGAATAACCATTACAAACTTACATTTGCAATGAGTTATAATAGCTCAGAGAACTATATCCTGCCTTTATCACATGATGAGGTAGTACATCTTAAGTGCTCTATGGTAAATAAGATGCCGGGATTTGAGATTGATAAATATGCTAATCTTCGTAATCTTTATACATTTATGTTTGGTCATGAAGGTAAGAAGCTTCTGTTCATGGGACAGGATTTTGCTCAGGAGCGTGAATGGAGTGAGGCAAGAGAGCTTGACTGGAATCTGCTTCAGAAGCCTCTCAATCAGGGAATGCATAAATTTATGGGTGAGCTTTTGGCATTATATAAGAAAAGCCAGTGTTTACATGAAATTGATAATGACTGGCTTGGCTTTGAATGGATGAATGCAGATGATAAGGACAGAAGTATTTACAGTTTTGTTCGTCGTAACAAGAAGGGCAATCAGCATATGCTCTTTATTATAAATATGACTCCTGTATGTTATCCTAAGTTCAGGGTTGGTGTTCCAATGAATACACAGTACAAGCTTGTACTCAATTCTGATGATGCAAAGTTTGGCGGAAATGGAAATAAAGTACCTAAGTCATTAAAGGCAAGAGTAGGTGTATGTGATAAGAGAGATCAGTATATTACACTTTCACTTCCACCACTTACAGCATTAGTATATCAATTTTAATTAGTAAAATTATGACCCCATGCTTTACAGCGTGGGGTTGTTGTTAGTTTAGGTTTATTTTTATTGGAAAGGCATTTATTATATGGGTGAAGAACAGTATCCACAGGAAAATCCGGCTGATATGGCTAAAAAATATTATATAACTGCACTGTTGTTTTTGGTTAATGTTGTCCTATTTATTTTATATACATTTTGTGGTGAAATAGTGTATAATGTGGGTAGTCTTAATTTGGAAGGTGTATTTTCAAAGCATCAGTATTACAGAATTGTCACCTGTGTTTTTTTACATGGTGGACTTGAGCATTTGGTTTACAATATGATCATGCTGGTAGCACTTGGGGAAATGCTTGAAAGATTAGCAGGACATATGCGGTTTGCCATATTGTATATTTTATCAGGCATGGGAGCAAGTATGTTTTCTTTACTTTTCATGGCATTTTCGGATAAGGTATACAGCTCTGTTGGAGCCAGTGGTGCTATATTTGGACTGATAGGAGCATTGTTTGTTATAGTGGTCTTAAATAATGGCAGATTTGGATATATATCACTTAGAAGGATTATTTTATCAATAGCTTTGCAGTTATATGCAGGAATCAAAACTCCCTTTGTAGATAATGCTGCACATGTGGGTGGATTGCTGTGTGGGGTACTGGTCATGCTGATAATGATTAAAGGAGTCAATAGAAAACGGGGGGATAACTTTTGAAAATTAATATATACTATGGAGGAAGAGGGTTAATCGGAGATCCGACACTTTTTGTGCTTAATAAGATACAGGAGGTATTAAGGGAGCTTAATGTTTCACTGGAAAGATACGATTTGTATGAGTATAAGAATAATATTGTTACTCTTCCACAGACACTTAAGGATGCAGATGGTGTAATTCTTGCCACTACTGTTGAGTGGTATGGAATAGGTGGATGGATGCAGCAGTTTCTTGATGCATGCTGGCTTTATGGAGATAAAGAGAGACTGTCACATGTATATATGTGTCCAATAGTAATGTCTACTGCTTACGGAGAGCGTGAGGCGATGACCAATCTTACCATGGCATGGGAAATACTGGGTGGAAAGATATGTACAGGTATTTGTGGTTATATTGCAGATGTATCAGAGCTTGAGCAGGGACATCAGTATTCAAGAATATTTGAGAAACGTATGGAAGACATGTACAGATGCATTAATCAAAAGCTTCCGGTTCTTCCAAGCTCAAATCAGGCTGTAAAGCAGAAGGTATCATTTACGCAGAGCCTTAATCTTACACCTCAGGAGGCAGAACAGCTTTCAGAGCTTGCAAGTGATGATCTTTATGTTCAGAAGCAGAAGGAGGATATTCAGGAGCTTGCAAGTATGTTCAAGGATCTTCTCAATGTTAAAGAGCCGGATGAAACAGAGTTTGTGGCGGATTTTGAAAATAAGATTAATCCACAACCGGGCTTTCGGGCTGTGTATAAATTGGTCATAAATGAAATGAAAAAGCCGCTTATTGTGGATATTGATGTTGCAAATGTAGAGTGTTATTATGGGGATATTGATGGTGTCGATGTAGAGATTCAGGTTTCTTCGAAGGCGCTTGAAGATATATTTAATGGAAAATCAACCTTCCAAAGAACTTTTATGTCAGGTGATATGAAAATGAAGGGAGATTTCAAGATATTCAGGACACTTGATTTGTTATATCCTGTTGGAATGTAAAAGAGAGATAATAAAGGAGAAGAATTATGAAGGACGAAAATTGTATTTTTTGTAAGATAGCAAATGGTGAAATACCTTCTCGTACTCTGTATGAGGATGAGGATTTCAGAGTAATAATGGACCTTGCTCCAGCCACAAAGGGACATTCGCTTATTCTTCCGAAACAGCATTATAAAAATCTGTATGAAATAGCAGATGATACTGCTGCAAAGGTACTCCCACTTGCTAAAAAGATGGCTAATCTTATGACAGAGAAGCTTGGATGTGATGGATTCAATATCATTCAGAATACTAATGAGGTAGCAGGACAGACAGTATTTCATTTTCATATGCATCTGATTCCAAGATATGATTCGGATGGACAGAATCTTACAATGAAGGCACATGAGACTCCGGCAGAGGAGCTTGATGCTATTAAACAGCAGATAATAAAATAAAAAAAGGTGCATCGCACCTTTTTTTATTTTATTTAAATATTTAAATGTTTAAGAGATCACTGTAAACCTTAAGCGCTCCGTCAGTCTCATGTGCGAGTACCTTCTTGGCAAGTACTTTACCAAGCTGAACACCTTCCTGATCAAAGCTGTTGATATTCCATGCAAATCCCTGGAACATTACCTTGTTCTCGAAATGAGCAAGAAGTGCACCGAGTGCTTCAGGAGTTAACTGTTCACCGATAATAATGCTTGAAGGACGTCCGCCTTCGAAGTTCTTATTGCTGTCTTCATCCTTTTTACCGCAGGCAAATGCAACGATCTGAGCTGCAACGTTAGCGCAAAGCTTCTGCTGGCTTGTGCTTCCCTGAATATCTACATCTGTACCAATCTGGCTGTTCTTGAATCCGATAAACTGAAGAGGTACGATGTCTGTTCCCTGATGAAGGAGCTGATAGAATGAATGCTGTCCGTTTGTACCAGGCTCACCAAAGATAATAGGACCTGTCTTATAATTAACCGGCTCACCAAAACGGTTAACTGATTTACCATTAGATTCCATATCAAGCTGCTGTAAATGAGCAGGAAAACGGCTTAAAGCCTGTGAATATGGTAATACTGCTGTAGCCTCATATCCTAAAACATTTCTCTCATATACACCGATTAATGCATCGAGAAGAGCAGGGTTATTCTTAATGTCATTATTCATGGCAAGCTTGTCTTCTTCGGCTGCACCATTTAAGAATCTTGCAAATACATCAGGACCAAAAGCAAGTGAAAGAACGGCACCACCTACTGCTGATGTAGAAGAGAAACGTCCACCAATGTAATCATCCATAAAGAATGCTGCAAGATAATCACTGCTCTTAGCAAGTGGAGATGTCTCACTTGTAACTGCGATCATATGCTTAGAAGCATCTAAACCTGCTTTTGCTAAAGCATCCTTAACAAAAGACTCATTTGTAAGTGTCTCAAGTGTTGTACCTGATTTTGATACTAATACAAAAATTGCATGAGCAACATCTGTTGAAGCAAGAACTGCTGCTGCGTCATCAGGGTCTACATTACTGATGAACTTTGCATCCATCTTGAATGTTCCATTTTTCTTTGCCCAGTTCTCAAGTGCAAGGTACATAGCACGAGGACCAAGGTCGCTTCCACCGATACCAATCTGAACTACGGTTGTGAATTTCTCACCAGCTGCATTTGTAATCTCGCCTGAATGAACCTTATTTGCAAACTCAGCAATTTTCTCCTGCTGTGCAACATAGAATTCTCTCTTGTCAACACCGTCAGCCATAACAGGAGCACCAAGCTGACCACGTGTCATCTGATGAAGAACGAGACGTTTCTCACCGGTATTTACAACCTCACCATTGTAAAGAGCTTCGAACTTGCCTACAAGCTCTGCCTCATTAGCAAAAGCAGAAAGCTTATCAAGAATCTCATCATCAACTTCTTTTGAAGCATAATTGTATACAAGACCTGCTGCCATAGGAACGCTGTATTCCTTAGCTCTCTTAGCTCCATTTTCTCCTGACATAGCTTCAACAAGATTTACTCTTTTACTTTCAGACATTTCTTTAAAAGAATTTAAAGTATCCATATTTTTCCAAGCTACCATTAAAAAAACCTCCATTTGTATTTCATTTTTCAAAACACATAATAAAAAATTGTAACTGTGAAGAACCTGATTTTGAACAGTTACTTTCTATTCCATTATGCACTTTATATGCCAATTTCGCAAGCCAAAATTAAAAATAGAGTGCATGCGTTGGCATGCACTATGTTACCTTGTGGTATTTTCAATCAAATCAACAATTGTTGAGATAGAATCTCTACGGCTATTATTCTGCATTGCATCAATATAAGTCTGTCTTGTAAAATAGAGCTCATGTATTTTTTCGACAAGTATCATAGGTGTGAGCTCATCTTCATCAGCAACCATTGAAAATCCCTGTGATTCAAAACTTTTTGCATTGAGTATCTGGTCGCCACGACTTGCCCTTGCAGGAAGTGGAATAAGAAGATTGGGCTTTTTAAGAGCAGCTATTTCACATATTGCATTTGCTCCGGCTCTTGATACCACTATATCAGCCATTGCAAAAAGATCTTTTAATTCGTCTTTAACATATTCAAACTGCTTATATCCGCGTTTGTTAAGAAGCAGATTGTCAATTTTTTCTTTTCCACATATGTGTACTATCTGGAAATCGTTTAAAAGCTTTGGAAGAGAATCTCTTATAAGAGAATTAATTCCTGCGGCACCAAGACTTCCTCCTATAACCATTATTACAGGCTTGCTCTCTGTAAATTTGCAAAGCTCAAGACCTTTTTGTTTGTTTCCCTTAGTAAGATCCTCTCTGATAGGAGAACCTGTAAGTACTGCCTTATCAGCAGGAAGGTTATTTAAGGTTTCAGGAAAGTTGCAGCATATTTTGGAAGCTACCGGTATACAAAGCTTGTTAGCAAGACCGGGTGTCATATCTGATTCATGTATTATGCATGGAATCTTGAGGCTGGCAGCAGCCCTTACCACCGGTACGCTTACAAAACCACCTTTACTGAAAACAACATCTGGCTTCAAGGTTTTTAATATTTTTTTTGCTTCTACAAATCCCTTAATTACTCTGAAAGGGTCACTAAAGTTTTTGGGATCAAAATAGCGTCTTAGCTTTCCTGTAGATATTCCATAGTAGGGAATGTGATAATCCTCAATAAGTCTCTTTTCAATTCCTTCATATGAGCCTATATAGTGAATATCATATCCTTTTTGCTTCAATATTGGAAAAAGTGCTATATTTGGTGTTACATGTCCTGCTGTTCCACCACCTGTAAAAACGATGCGTTTCATATCGTGCCTCCGTCTGATATATATTTAATTAATTTTGTTGCGCTTTGTATGTCTCTAATGCTCTGGCAAGCTGATCCGGACAGGAGGTGTTTTTAAAACCACATTTTATTCCTTTAAGTTTACTGATTGCATCATCTACCTTCATACCACTTACGAGTGCACATATTCCTTTCAAATTACCATTACAGCCACCCGTAAATGCAACTGATGTAATAGTATCTCCATCTACATCAAAATCTATAAGAGTTGAACACGTTCCACTTGTTTTGTATTGCATAATAATCCATCCTTTCGATAGGCTCTTACCTAAATAATTTACTACAACAATTGTATCAGTATGGTATTTTTTAGTCAATAGTATAGGGCGGTAACACGGGAGAGATGTCGTATGCCGTCAAATTGTATGAATTTGTCGAACGATTGTTTGTCTAAAACTATTGAAGTTATAAAATTTTGAGTTATACTTATCGGGAAAGGCATGGTGATTTATATGGCAAGAAGTATATTAGGATATTTTGATCATTCGTTTATTATGGCACTGACTCTGGTATTTA
>JAFPAQ010000262.1 GCA_017424235.1 Lachnospiraceae bacterium
GAATGGAGATGGTCTGCGTGTGGTTTTATGGGTTGCAGGCTGCTCACATTGTTGCAAGGAGTGCCAGAATCCTATGACATGGGATCCAAATGGTGGTTTACCTTTTGATGATACTGCAAAAGCAGAGATTTTTGAACAGCTCGATAAACCATATATACAGGGCATAACTTTTTCAGGTGGAGATCCTTTACATTGTGCTAACAGAGACGATGTTACAGCTTTGGCTAGAGAGATAAAGGAAAAATATCCTAATAAAGATATTTGGATGTATACAGGTGACAGATGGGAGACAATACAGAATTATCCTGTATTGAAATATGTTGATGTACTTGTAGATGGAGAATTTGAAATTGCCAAAAAAGATGTTACTCTTCTTTGGAAGGGCAGCAGCAATCAGCGCGTTATTAATGTTCAGGCAACTTTGGCAAGCTCTGATATTTCATGTCCTGTGCTTCATTGCGGTGATCATGATGATATCCCAATGGGACGTTCTACATCACACGCTACAAAGAACATAATTCAATTCAATTCTTCCGGAAACTGTATGATAAAGAAAAACGCATGCGAGGCTTAATATGATAAACATTAAAATAAAGTATTTTACTGACAAAGTTGAAAAACTAACAAAGATTACAAAAGGAAACTGGATTGATTTAAGAGCAGCTGAAAATGTTGAATTGAAAGCTGGAGAATTTAAATTAATTCCATTAGGAATAGCAATGGAACTTCCAAGAGGATATGAAGCACATATCGTTCCAAGAAGTTCAACCTTTAAGAATTTTGGAATAATACAGGTTAATCATCAAGGTGTTGTAGATGGTCCTGACCGTGAAACCGGTGAAGGTGGCTATTGTGGTAATGATGATCAATGGTTTATGCCTGTATATGCTGTAAGAGATACACAGATAAACTTAAATGACAGAATATGTCAGTTCAGAATAATGGAGCAGCAACCGGATATATCATTTGAAATAGTTGAAGAATTAACTGGCAGCAACCGTGGTGGCTTCGGAAGTACCGGTAAAAATTAAGTCAAAAGGATAGTTGGAAATAAATTCAACTATCCTTTTCTGTTAAGCTGAGAATAAATATACTAGACAACTGTATAAAAATGCATTAAAATTAGATGGTTAGATTTTACATGGAGGCAGAAGAAGTGGAAGAGTTGCGTTCAAAACTAAAGAATAAAAAAAGAGTTGTTGTTAAAATAGGATCATCTTCACTACAACATAAGGAAACAGGCGATCTCGATTATATAAAAATGGACATACTGGTTCGCGAATTATGTAATATTAGAAATATGGGTAAAGATGTTATCCTTGTTACATCAGGTGCAATAGCCTGTGGAAGAAGAGCTGTTAATCTTGGAAAAGCATCCTCGATATCTCAAAAACAGGCATGTGCTGCTATTGGACAGGCAAGACTTATGACTACATACCAGCATATTTTCTCAGAATATAATCACCAGACTGCTCAGATATTAATGACTAGAAATACTATTGTGCAGGAATTAAACAGAATTAATGCACAAAACACATTTAATGAGCTTTTAAGTATGGGAATTATTCCTATTGTTAATGAAAATGACACTATTTCTACTTTTGAGTTAGATGAAGTAGTGGGTGATAATGATACACTTTCTGCAATAGTTACAGCACTTACAGATGCAGATTTATTGATCCTTTTATCTGATATAGATGGTTTGTTTACAGATGATCCACGTCAGAATCCTAATGCAAAGTTCATACAGCAGGTAGATGAACTCACTGATGAGCTTATCAGCATGGGAAAAGGAACTACAGGAAGCAGTGTTGGTACCGGTGGAATGGAAACCAAACTAACAGCTGCTAAGATTGCTACATATTCAGGTGCTGATATGGTAATCGCAAATGGAAAAGATGTAAGAGTTATTCATCGCATTATGGAAGGCAGAAACTACGGAACCATATTTAAGGCAAATAGAAATCCTGATTTCAATTTTGCTGAATTTGTAGATAATCTTCATAAGTAAATAACCCTATACTATCTCTATTTCCTATAACATAAATTATTGGGAAGGATACATTTATATGAATTTAGAAGAAAAAATTAAACGAATCAACGAACTTTATCATAAATCGCAAGCCGAAGGACTTACTCCAGAAGAAAAAGAGGAGCAGGCAAAATTAAGGGCCGAGTATATTGCAAATGTACGTGCAAATTTAAGAGGACAGCTTGATAATATTTCCATAAAAGAAAAAGATGGTTCTATTACAAACCTCGGCGAAAAGTTTGGAAACAAAATTACACATTGATTTGGTGCATTAGATTGGTGGTAATATGGAAACAAAGTCAGAAATCAGAAAAATAATTCTTCGGGCACGTGAAACATTAACAGCCAACGAAATAGAAAGTAAAAGCAAAACTATTGCTCAAAAGGTCATACTTACTCCTGAATATGAAGAAGCTGATAACATTCTTTTATATGCTGATTACTGTCATGAGGTAATGACAAGACAGATATTTGAAGATGCTCTTATGCGAAAAAAGAGGGTATATTTCCCTAAATCAGATGGTTTGACAGGTAATATGGACTTTTATCAAACAGTGTCAGTAAAGCTGCTTACAAAGGGATATAAGGGAATATTAGAACCCGTTGAAGACCCTGACAGACTATACAAATTCAATAAACATGAGGATACTCTTATAATAGTTCCCGGAGTAGCATTTGATACCTTTGGATACAGGATTGGATACGGAAAAGGATTCTATGACAAATTTCTCGCAAAGCGCAGACAGATTTCTACCATAGCATTGGCATTTGCATGTCAGATAGTTGATGAAATTCCCAAAGACATTCATGATATTAAGATGGATAAAATAATAACTGAAGAAATAATATATTCTTTTTTAAGAGTTTGAAGAAAGGCGTGGTAATCAATATGACAATAAAAGAAAAAGCAGCTGCCATGAAAATTGACAGCACAAAAATGGCTGTTACATCCACTGATACAAGAAACAATGCACTTGCTCTTATTGCAAAAAAACTTATTGAAAATCAGAAAGAAATATTTGCAGCAAATGAACTTGACCTTAAAGAAGCTGCTGAAAACAATATACCTGACTCAGTAATTAAAAGATTAAAGTTTTCAGAGTCCAAACTTCATGATGTTACAAAGGGAATCGAAAACCTTATAGAATTAAAAGATATGCTCTTTCATAAGGAATTTGAGAGAGAACTTGATGAAGGACTTACCCTTGTAAAGGAAAAATGTCCTATTGGTGTTATTGGAGTTATTTTTGAAGCAAGACCTGATGCTCTTGTACAGATAGCTTCCCTTTGCATAAAAAGTGCAAACTGTGCTATTTTAAAAGGCGGAAGTGAAACTAAGCATACAAACAAAGTTTTATTTAATCTTATATACAATGCTGCAATCGAGTCAGGTCTTCCAGAAAATTGTCTGTTTCAGGCAGAACTTCGCAACGAGATTTCAGAGCTTTTAGACTGTCATGAATATGTAGATCTCCTTATACCAAGAGGATCAAATTCATTTGTTCAATATATCATGGACAATACAAAAATACCTGTAATGGGACATGCTGAGGGAATGTGCCATATTTATGTTGATAAAGACTGTGATGTAGATAAAGCTATACCAATCATAATTGATGCAAAAACACAGTATACTGCTGCCTGCAATGCGGTTGAGACATTACTTGTTCATAAAGATGCTGTTGACAAGCTTATGCCAAAGCTTAATGAAGCTTTCAGGAATAATCAGATAGAGCACAGGGCAACAAAAGATATTGCAGATAAATATAACTGCAATCTCGCTGTTGAAGAAGATTTTGCAACAGAATACCTTGCACTTATTATTTCCTCAAAAACTGTAGATAATATTGATGAAGCTATCTATCATATCAATAAATATGGTTCACATCATACAGACTGCATTATTACAGAAAATAGTGATGCAGCTGAGTATTTTATGAGAATGGTTGATTCTGCTGGTGTATATCAAAACTGCTCAACACGTTTTGCAGATGGTTTCCGCTATGGATTTGGGGCAGAAGTCGGTATAAGTACAGGCAAAATTCATGCCAGAGGACCTGTTGGACTTGACGGATTATTTACATATAAATACAAATTATACGGAAATGGCCATATAGTAGACGACTATGCAACAGGCAAAAAAGAATTTCATTTTAGAGATAAAATGTAATATATGTGTTACGTTCACTCGTACCTCGTGAACGTAACAATTATGTAACTACTGTTACTCTTTACATATTGACACCTTTTTACACTGAACGTATAATAATTATATAAGCTGACCATTATAGTCAACGTTATGTAAATTAGATAATAATAATTAATCAGATGTAGGAGGAATAGGTATGCATAGTTTTTTATATAAAGCAAGCAGTAGACTGAAACGTATTATAGCAGTTTCAACATTAGTCATTGCACTTTCTGTACCTGTGGTTGCAGTGATGTCTCCACCAATTAACTCAATGGCATTTAATATTACCGAAATTGGAACTGTTGAGCTTTTTAGTACCTCTGCGACCCCGGTTTACGCAGCACCTGACTTGTATGGAATACCTGTTACATATCTTGACAGATTCCAAAGAGTAAGAGTTAACGGCATAACAGATAATGGATTTTACAGAGTTGATTTAGGCTCTGTTTATTATATTCCCGGTCCATACTTAACAGATAGCTTAGAAGCACCTAAAACAGAAAAGCAGAAGGCTCTGGATAATATAAAAGACATTACAGATGCATATAACATATTACTTGAACAAATAGCAGATAATTACAGCAATACTTTCCAGTTAATGGATGTAACAGGAGATGGAGTTCCTGAAATAATAGATAACAAAAACGGTATATATACCTATTATGATAAACATGCTGTAATGATATACTGTACTACCAATCCAATTGAATTATACTATTCTAAAAACAATAATATTCTAATGGGACACTATAAATGGAAGGGCAGTGATATTTGGGAAGTTTATACCAAAGATACAAGTCTATTGCCTTGGGGACAGTTTAAATGCTATTCAACAAATGCATCTGCATATAAGGAAAAAGCTCAAAAGATAACCTGTCCTTATTCGAACGATTCATCTACAAGAAATGATTTATATAATAAGTTAAAAAGTATATTATCGCAATAAATTATTAACAAACTATTTAAACAAGGGCTGTGAAAAAATGATTTCTCATTTTTTCACAGCCCTTTAAATGTTCATTTTACATACTATATTTATGAATCAAAGTCAGGATTGAATGCATAGAAATTCTTAAAATCTAAATTATCCTGCAAAATGCGTAAAGCTTCACCGAATCTTTGGAAATGAACAATTTCACGTTCTCTAAGAAAACGGATAGGAGCAGCGACTTCAGGATCTTTTACAAGCCTTAATATATTATCATAAGTAGTCCTTGCCTTCTGTTCTGCTGCCAGATCTTCAAACAAATCAGTAATTGGATCACCTTTTGACTGAAATTCACAGGCATTAAATGGAATTCCTCCTGCAGCCTGTGGCCAAAGTGCAAGGGTATGATCTACATAATATTTATCAAAACCTGATCTTTCTATTTCTTCCGGAGAAAGATTCTTGGTTAACTGATATACTATGGCACAGATCATTTCCATGTGACCGAGTTCTTCAGTTCCAATATCCGTCAACAACCCTGCAATAGTCTTTTCTTTCATTCCATATCTTTGAGCAAGATATCTTTGCGAAGCAGCAAGTTCACCGTCTGGTCCACC
>JAFPAQ010000263.1 GCA_017424235.1 Lachnospiraceae bacterium
GCTACTGAATGGATTGATTTTGATAATAAGTACATGCGAAAAGATATTGGAAAAGCTATAGACGAAGCATAAGTCTACATATGTATTTAATAATGGGAGGAAAAATGAGAAACATAAGATTTTTGTCCGCCATGAAAAAAGGTGTTGTGGCTCTGGCGTTGACATTATGTATAGCAACCGGTTCCGGATTTGCTTCTAATGCAGAAGAAAAAGGTACTGTTACTGTTGAAGCAGGAAAAATAAGAGCTTCAGCAGATACCGGAAGTGAACAGGTTGGAAGTGTTGCAAAGGGTGGAAATGTTGATATTATCAGCAAAACTACCGGAGCAGACGGAAAAACATGGTATCAGGTATATGTTGATGCTAACCAAAAGGGATATATCAGAGCTGATTTAGTAAGTGTTGAAGATAGTTCGAAGATAAAGACAACTTCTGAAACAACCTCTGATAATGGTAATACTACTGCACCGGAGGAGACAACAGCAACTGCTGTCGATGCAAAGAAGGGTACAGTGATTACGAGCAATGTACGAATCAGAAAGGGTGCATCTACTTCACATGATGTTGTAGCAACAGCAAATCGCGGTATGGTTGTAACTGTTACTGGTGAAGCTGATGGAGCAGATGGTAAGAAGTGGTTCCAGATTTCTTTTACATATAACAATAAAGAAATTACAGGTTTTATCCGTTCTGATTTGGTAACCTTTGATGAAGTGCCAAATGATCCCGCAGTAACACAGATAACAGGTGAAAGTGCAGATAACACAGATCAGGAAGTTCAGCCAGAGCAAATACCAGAGGATACAGGTGAAAATGTTGAAGCTGAGGATAATAATGATACACAGCAGCCGGTTGATAGTGTAGTACTTCTCAATACAGAGGAAATACCTTATATTCAGCCGGAATTTGCTACTGTTACATTAAAGTGGCAGGATCAGCAGATAAATGCATATAAAAACGGAGAATTCTATATCTTTTACGCACAATATAATGGCGTAGAAGGCTGGTATATGTTTGATTCAGTTAATAATACATATCAGAGATATGTATATTCTCAGTCGGAATCTGTTGTACCTGGTGGAAAGACAGCCGGAAACACAGTGATTATAATTATTCTCATAATTGTGATAGTGATTCTTTTGGCTGCGGTAGGATTACTGTTCTTTAAACTTAGAGAATATTCTGTTGAATATGAGGAATATGCTGAGGGCGAAGAAGATGAGGATGAAGGTCTTGAAGATATCGAACAGTTTGAAGTAGACGAGAATAAGGAAATAGAAGAAGTACCTGAGAAAAAAGGTATTAAGTCAATATTTGGTTTAGGCAAAAATCGTCAGCAGTATGATGATTCAGAAATGGAGCAGGAAGCTGAAGAAGATGTAGAAGAAGAAATAGAAATAGAGTCTGAACAGCCAATGCGCAGACCACAAAGACCAGTACAGGAAATGGAGCAGCCAGTGCGCAGACCACAAAGACCGGTACAGGAAATGGAGCAGCCAATGCGCAGACCACAAAGACCGGTACAGGAAATGGAGCAGCCAATGCGCAGACCACAAAGACCGGTACAGGAAATGGAGCAGCCGGTGCGCAGACCACAAAGACCGGTACAGGAAATGGAGCAGCCAATGCGCAGACCACAAAGACCGGTACAGGAAATGGAACAGCCGGTGCGCAGACCGGAGGGACAGGCACCTGTAAGAAGACGTTCTGAGGGAGAAATGCAGCAAAGACCACCGTATGGTAACAGACCGACAGGTCAGCCACAGATTAACCCAAATAGAAGACCGACAGGTCAGCCACAGGTCAATCAAAACAGAAGACCGGCAGGTCAACCGGTTCCAAGAAGTCAGGTAACCAGAAGTTATCCTCAAAATGAAAAAGACGGAATTGATATGATTGATTTATAGAGAGTAATTAATTGAAATCGAATGTGAAAGCATTTTGCTTTTACATTCGATTTTTTGCTTGTTTACAATATTGTATTGTGCTACAATATATATAACAGCCATTATATACAAATTAGTAAAAATTACAGATACTTTCAGAAGAGAGGATGTGGTTATGTAACATGTTTATAGAAGTTGATTTTAATAGTGATGAAGCATTATATCTGCAATTAAGAAATCAAATCATAATCGGTATAGCCACTTCACAGTTTCAAGAGGGAGATGCCTTACCATCTGTGAGACAGCTTGCTGATACTATAGGCATTAATATGCATACAGTTAATAAAGCATATTCTGTTCTTAAACAGGAGGGATTTGTAAAGGTTGATAGAAGAAAAGGTGCTGTGGTGGCAGTAGATATGGATAAGCTTCGAGCGTATGCGGAGCTAAAGAGGGATATGCAGGTCTTACTTGCAAAAAGCAGTTGTAAAAGGATAAGCAAGGAAGAAGTACATGCGCTTATTGATGAGATATATGAAGGCTATACGTAACTATTCAGCAAGTCAGTGCAGTAACTGTGCTGGCTGTTAAATAACTTAAATTTAGCAGGCGTGAATATATCATAAAATGTGATTTTGCATGTATTTGCGCTCGTAACTATGAAGATACATAATAGTTACGGTTATATAAATTAAAATGGAGGCATTAAATTATGCAGCAATTTACAGATAAAGCTAAGGTGGCACTTCAAAAAGCTGCAAAAACTGCAAAAGATTTGCAGCAAAGCTATATAGGTAGTGAACATATTTTGGTCGGTCTTGTAAAAGAAAAAACAGGAGTGGCAGCAAGGGTGCTTGCAGATAATGGTGTAGAAGAGGTACAGATTATTAGTATGATAAAGGAGCTTATTGCTCCGGAAAGTAATGTAGCTATTCAGGAAAGAGATGGCTACTCACCTCGTGCTACAAAGATATTGGAAGATAGTCATAAAATTGCTATGAAATACAAGAGCCGGTTAACCGGTACAGAACATATACTGCTTGCTTTGATAAAAGAAGGAGAAAATGTAGGACTTAGACTATTGAATACAATAGGGGTAAATGTGCAGAAATTGTATATGGATACTATTGTGGCAATGGGAGAAGATCCTTCTCAGCATAAAGATGATTTATCAAAAAATAAGAATAAGAAAAAGAAAGATGGAACAACGGTAACCCTTAATCAGTATAGCCGTGATTTAACACAGCTTGCAAAGGATGGTAAACTTGACCCTGTGATAGGAAGGGAAAGTGAAATCATGCGAGTTGTGCAAATATTGTCAAGACGTACTAAGAATAATCCTTGCCTTATAGGAGAACCTGGAGTTGGAAAGACTGCAATAGCAGAGGGATTGGCTCTTAGAATAGTAAATGGAGAGGTACCTGATACTGTAAAGAATAAGAGGGTCGTTACACTGGATCTTGCCGGGATGGTAGCTGGTTCCAAATACAGAGGAGAATTTGAAGAACGTATTAAGAAAGTAATACGAGAGGTAGTAGAGGCTGGAAATATTTATCTGTTTTTAGATGAAATACATACACTTATAGGAGCAGGTGGAGCGGAGGGCGCCATTGATGCATCAAATATTCTTAAACCTTCTTTGTCAAGAGGGGAGATTCAGCTTATTGGTGCTACTACTATTTCTGAATACAGAAAATATATTGAGAAGGATGCCGCACTTGAGAGAAGATTTCAGCCTGTTATGGTAGAAGAACCTACTCAGCAGGAGGCTGTGGCTATATTAAATGGCGTTGCTTACAAATATGAAGAACATCACAATGTAACTATTACACAGGATGCAATTGAAGCTGCAGTAAAACTTTCTGACAGATATATAAATGACAGAAATCTTCCTGATAAGGCAATTGATCTTATTGATGAAGCGTCCGCAGCAATAAGATTAAAGAATATGCATATACCTGAAAATCTTAAAGAAATGACCGAAGAAATCAGAAAGATAGATTTACAGATAGAAAGATCGATTAAGATGGAGGCATTTGCGCAGGCAGCTGAATTGAGGCAGAAACAGGAAAATCTCATTAAAAAGTATGAAAAAGCAGTTGCAAAGCATGAGAAGCAACAGGCTGAAAAGAGCCTTGTTGTAACTGAAAACGATATTGCAGAAGTAGTTGCAAACTGGACAAAGATTCCTGTCAAAAAGCTAACACAAAAAGAAAGTGATAAACTGTTGAAGCTGGAGTCTATACTTCATAAGAGAGTTGTGGGACAGGAGGAGTCTGTAAAAGCAGTTGCACAGACAATGAAAAGAGGTCGTGTAGGATTGCAGGATCCAAACAGACCGATAGGTTCATTTCTGTTTCTGGGTCCTACAGGTGTGGGCAAAACTGAACTTTCAAAAGCATTGGCAGAGGCTATGTTTGGTTCAGAAAGTGCTTTGATCAGAGTTGATATGTCTGAATATATGGAGTCTCATTCTGTGTCCAAAATGATTGGTTCACCTCCAGGCTATGTTGGGTTTGAAGAGGGAGGACAGTTAAGTGAAAAGGTCAGAAGAAATCCTTATTCAGTTGTACTTTTTGATGAAATAGAAAAGGCACATCCGGATGTATTCAATATTCTTTTACAGGTGCTTGATGATGGACATATTACAGATTCAAAGGGAAGAAAAGTCAGCTTTAAGAATACGGTTCTTATTATGACCTCAAATGCAGGAGCACAGAGAATAGTTGATCCTAAAAATCTTGGATTTAATACATCAAGAGATGCAGATGCAGATTATAATAAGATGAAATCAAACGTTATGGATGAGGTTAAGCGTATGTTTAAACCTGAATTTCTTAACAGAATTGATGAAATAATGGTATTCCATCCACTTACAGAACAGGATATGAAACAGATAATTACCATGCTGGCAAAAAATCTTTGTGACCGTTGTAAAGCACAGATGGATATAGAATTGTCGTTTACAAATACATTAAAGGAGCATCTTGTAAAGAAATATGCAGATCTTAAGATGGGTGCCCGTCCACTGAAAAGAGCTATTCAGAATGTTGTTGAAAATGAGCTTGCAACAGCAGTTCTTGAAGGTCGTGTTGGTCGTGGAGACGTTGTTCAGGCAGGAGTTAGAAATGATAAGATAACGTTTGCGGTGAAAAACAGACCATCTGATAAAAATGAATAAAATTTAATAAAAAAACACAATTTTAGTGTAGATAAATGACGAAAAATATTATATACTGATAATACTTCAAGGAATTGTCTTGAAATTTGAACATACATACAAATAGTGCTTGTAATTGATTTGTAACTGTTTGGCAGGTCTGCGCATTTACTGCGAAGACCGTAAGAAAATGTAGTGGAAACAAGCACAAATCCATTTGCATAACGAACTTGTTCGTATTGCAAATTTTGCATGGATTTGTGTTCGTAACTATGAAGGTCCTGAATAGTTACATTGGTTTACATTCACCATGGATTTTAGGAGGCAAAAGAAATGGCAGTAGTTGAGGAATTACTACGTTCTGAGGTTAATGGAAATATCAGCTTTGGTAATCATAAGCTTGCGGCAAAGGCTAAGCTTGAAGATTTTGAACACGCAGGTGACATTTATAAGATTAAGACATTTCAGGCGATGACAAAGCTTGAGAAAAATGGTTTGTTCTTATATGAATCAGTTCCTGGAACATCTGTATGTGACTTCTGTGAAAAAGAAGATAGTATTTCATTTACAGTAGAAGGTGATCAGGATGCACAGATTACAATAGGATTGTCAGATGATACAGAGTATGAAATAATTGTTGCAGGTGAGAGTGCCGGAGTAATGAAAACTAACCTTTCCGGAAAGCTTAATATTAGTGTTGAGTTAGAGGGAATGGGACAGGTAGAAGTAAAATTAAATAAAAAGTAATGTGATTAACCTCCTCTGGCATATACAGAGGGGGTTTTTAGTTTCAGGTAGTATTTTGCGCAATAATAGAAAGGACAATTGATGGCTAAAAAAATTACAACTATGTTTTTTTGTCAGGAATGTGGATATGAGTCTGCTAAATGGATGGGGCAGTGTCCGGCTTGTAAAAGCTGGAATACCTTTGTAGAGGAAAAAGTAAATGCAACCTCCACAGGAATGGGTGGAACAGTAAAAAGTACCGGTATTAAGGATATTCCAAAGCCGGTAGGTATAGGAGATATATCCTTAAATGAAGAGGACAGAATAAATACAGGTATAGATGAATTGGACAGAGTATTAGGTGGTGGAATAGTACAAGGCTCGCTTACTTTAGTAGGCGGAGATCCGGGAATTGGAAAATCAACACTGCTGTTGCAGATGTGTCGTTTACTGTCTGAAAAAGGACATAAAGTGTTATATATATCAGGAGAGGAATCCTTAAAACAGATTAAGTTAAGAGCGGTTAGAATAGGTGAATTTTCAAATTCAATGCTTTTGCTGTGTGAGACTAATCTTGGCATTATTGAAGAGGCCATAAGAAAGGCATCACCTGAGATAGTAATAATAGATTCTATTCAGACTATGAACCAGGAAGAATTATCTGCTGCACCGGGAAGTGTTTCGCAGGTAAGAGAAGCGACAAATATGTTTTTAAAGATTGCTAAAGGAATGAATATTTCTATATTTATAGTCGGACATGTCACTAAAGAAGGGACAGTTGCCGGACCAAGAGTTTTGGAGCATATGGTCGATTCAGTATTGTATTTTGAAGGTGACAGACATGCATCTTATAGAATTTTAAGAGGTGTAAAAAACAGATTTGGCTCTACTAATGAGATAGGTGTTTTTGAAATGCGCAGAGAAGGTCTTATAGAGGTTGAGAATCCTTCGGAATATATGCTTAGTGGAAAGCCGGCAGGTGCAAGCGGTTCGGTGGTAGTCTGTTCAATAGAAGGCACCAGACCTATACTTATTGAGATTCAGGCACTTGTATGCAGAACTAATTTTGGCATACCAAGGAGGCAGACTACCGGTACTGATTTTAACAGGGTCAATCTGTTAATGGCAGTTCTTGAAAAGAGGGTTGGACTTCAGATAGGGGACTGCGATGCTTATGTAAATATTGCAGGAGGTATGAAGGTAACTGAACCGGCAATAGACCTTGGCATTGTTCTTGCTATTGTATCAAGCTTTAAAAACCGACCTATTGATGAAAAAACGCTTGTTTTTGGAGAAGTTGGTCTTAGTGGAGAGGTTAGGGCAGTAAGTATGGCGATGCAAAGAGTGAATGAAGCTAAAAAATTGGGATTTGACACTGTAATTATGCCTAAGGTATGTATGGAAGGCATGGATAAAATAGATGGAATAAAAATAATTGGTGTAGGTGGAATAGCAGAGGCTATTGATCAAATATAATTTTTTAGGAGTAGAGATATTTATGGATAATTATGATGTTAATGAATTAATGCAATTTATGAATGAAAATATTACAGCTTACCATGCGATTGAGAATATTTCTAATGAACTTGGAGCAAAAGGTTTTTGTGAATTTTGCGAAAAAGAAATATGGAATATCAGTAAGGGTGAAAAGGGATATTGTATTAGAAATGGTTCGTCACTTATAGCCTTTAAAATTCCTTATGTAAGTGTTGATGCCATTAAAGGATTTCATATCTTTGCAGCACATGCGGATTCACCAGCCTTCAAAATAAAAGAAAATCCGGAAATGACCAAAGAGGGAGTTTATGTCTGTCTTAATACAGAAAAATATGGTGGAATGATAATGAATACATGGCTGGACAGACCACTCACAATAGCAGGACGAGTATGTGTATTGGAAGATGGGGATATAAAGTCATATAATGTAAAGCTTAAGGACAATATATGCATGATTCCTAACCTTGCTATTCATATGAACATAGATGTAAATAGTGGTGTGGCATTAAATGCACAAACAGATATGCTTCCTCTTATTACAATGATATCAGATGAAGATGAGAACAAATTTTCATTAAATAGATTGCTGGCAGAAGAACTGAATATTAAGCTTAATAAAAAGTATTCTGAAGAGGATATATTGGCATCAGATATTTTTATTGAAAATTGTCAAAAAGCAGTTTTGGCAGGTGCAAATGATGAATTTATTATGACGCCAAGATATGATGACCTTGCATGCGTATTTGCCGGATTAAAAAGCTTTGAAGCTTCTGAATCAGACAAATACATAGATGTATTAGCGGTTTTTGATAATGAAGAAGTAGGCAGTCTTACAAGGCAGGGAGCAGATTCAACTTTTCTCAAGGATACGCTTGAAAATATTGCAGATGGGATTGGGATAGATGCAAGGATATTTAGAACATGGAAGGCAGACAGTTTTATGATAAGTGCAGACAACGCACATGCCTGTCATCCAAATCAGGCAGGAAAAGCAGATCCTGTTAACAAGCCTTACTTAAATAAAGGTATTGTACTAAAATATCATGGTGGACAGAAGTATGCAACGGATGCATATTCATCAGCTTTTGTCAAAAGGATTTGCAAAGAAGAGAATATCCCATATCAAATATACACTAACAGGTCGGATATTGCAGGAGGCTCTACTCTTGGAAATCTGTCTATGGCACAGGTATCAATGGCAGCAGCAGATATAGGGCTACCGCAGTTGGCAATGCATTCGTCATATGAAACAGCAGGCGTTAAAGATATGGACTATATGATTAAGCTTGTGAAAAGATTTTTTGAGATATAAAATGATTAGGGGGCAAAAGCCCTCTAAGTATATAAAAAAAGAGATACTTAATGTATCTCTTTTAGCAGGGGCAGAAGGAATCGAACCCTCGTTAACGGTTTTGGAGACCGCTGTTCTACCGCTGAACTATGCCCCTATGTCATATTTTGTTATCTCTGTCTCACTGACGAATGTTAGTATATCATTATAATAATATAAATGCAAGCCTTTTTTATAAAAAAATAAAGAAAAATAGTAGAACTTTTGGACATTAAAAATATTGGTTATACAGCATTTTAAGAAAAAGTTTTGTATTCACAGAAAATAGTATACATAATACTTATATTGATTGACACCATACAATAAAAAAGTTATAATTATATATAATATTGATGCTTAAGAGGAGACAAAAAATGCCGGTATTTGATAAGGACGAGTTTTGGCTAAAAATTGAATCTATGTATATGTTAGCCAGACAAAATAATTATGTAATAAAGCTAAGTGAGGAAGAAGTTCAGGAGCTTAAAGCATTATTTGTTGATGTCTATATACCAATTGAAAATTTGGGACATTATGATGATTTAAAATTGATTAAAAAAATGATGACTAAAATAGTATCAATATGTAAGATAGACAAAGAGCCTATGAGTGCAAGTGGCGATGTTATTCAGCTTGTAAATTCTGTAAATTATGATGGAAGAAACATGTATCTTAGATATGCAAAGATTTCACCAATAAAATTCAGAAGACTTGAATTAGGAAAGTCTAAGAAAGAAATAGCAGATAGAATAGGGTATACTCCTATTACCATTGATAATTGTGAAGAATACTATTGTGACTTAAACAGACAGCCTGAAACACTGATACAGAAGCTTGCAAGTGCACTGCAGTGCGAAGTTTCCGAGTTGTTTTGATTTTATGTTTTAATACCAATGTACTTTCCGGCATTTGTTTAAAAGATTCCGAGAGTACATACTATAAGTATGGAGGGATATGGTTTCATGGAAAATAATTTTACAGAACTTGAGATAGATGCAATTGGTGAGATATCAAATATATGTCTTGGAAATTCGGCATCTACGTTGAGTATGCTTGTTAATAAGAGTGTAGATATAACTCCGCCGAGAGTTGAGATAATTGATAAAAGTGAATATACTAAGAGCGTTTCAACTAAAAAAGTATTTGTTAAAGTGAGTTATGTAGAGGGACTTACGGGTTGTAGTATACTTATGCTTGAAGAACAGGATGCCAAGTCTATAGCTGATTTGATGATGGGCAGTGATGGAAATGGTATGTTTGCACAAATGGAGTTTGGTGAACTTCATACAAGTGCTGTCTCAGAAGCAATGAATCAGATGATGGGAGCAGCAGCTACATCTATGAGTGTAATGCTTGACAGAAAAACAGATATATCAACACCTGAGGCTAAATATATGGAAGAAGGAGAATATATAGCATATACTTTCACAAATACCGAAAGACTTATTAAGGTAGGATTTAAGATGTCAATAGGAGATGTATTTAGTAGTCCTATGGTTCAGCTTTATCCATATGATCTTGCAAAATCAATAAGTAATCTTTTCTTGGATAAGAAGGAGAAGGAAAAGAATTAATAACTGTTCAGAACTAAGTTTTTCATAGCTACAATTTAAATATTACAAAATAGTGGTTGTGAATGTTGCAAAAATTAATTATGGGGGGAAATAATTATGATGTGTTCTTTTTGTGGAAACAGGGTAAAATGTTGGGCTGATATGTCTGATGAGGCATTGGAAATGGAGTTTGTTAAATGTGGATATGATGATTATGTGCTGGATGATTCAATTGAACTTGAAGACCTTCTGTATGAATCAGAGAGACGAGCAGAAGAACGGGAAATGATGGAAAGGGGCATAAATGTAGGCTGATTATTTAGTGTAAGTAGCATATAAGAATATAAAAAAAGCGAGAGTTGATAATGAGTGTTATCAGCTCTCGTTTTTTCGTTATAGGAAATTGCAACAGTGTAGTGTGAATTAATCAAGAATTTGCTTTTGCAAATTCTTGGAATCGGATGCCAGCACATCCGATTTTTTATAATAGAAGTTATATATCATTCAAAGTCTTATTCATTTATCAAAATAACATAAGAAGAAGATATATAGGCCTCTGCTCCATCATAGATTATTTTAATCCAGCCATTATTCTGGATTTCTATTATTTCAAATTTTGTGCCGGCATCAACTGTTGCAAGAACTTTCGCCTGAGGATTATCAGCATCTCTGATATTTACTTCCGTAGAAGTTTTACCGTATTTCTTTTGCACAGATTCTTCGGTAGCAATAGCTTCAGAAGCTTCTGTTTTATCGGCTGTTTTATCGGATGTTTCAGAGTCGTTATCTATAAGAGATTCTGATATGGGGACTTCAGTTATCACGGCTGTTTCAAGTTCCTCTGTATTTATATAATGAGGTCTGTTAATTATACAAATAATTAGTATACATATGGATATGGATAAGCATACAATGATGCCAATCAGTATTCTGTTGAGTATGATTTTCTTCATAAATTCTTTATCCCTTATATAATATGAATATAAAAAATTAACCCTTTTCGTAGATAGTATAGACTATGCATATGTAAAAGGCAAGAAATCTAACTTTTTTAAGTAATTGCTAATAATATGTTAACAAACTTGTAATAACTTTGAAAAAATGATATAAAAAAGAATAAGAAATTGTATTAAATTGATTGACAATTATAAAACTTTATGTTAATATAATATTCAGTGACAGCGATAAGTATATCGTAGGTAACTAGCTGGCATGGCACAGTCGGTAGCGCGCAACATTGGTAGTGTTGAGGTCACGGGTTCGATTCCCGTTGCTAGCTTTAAAAAAGATAGATAAAGCTTTCTAGGATGAAAAGTCTTGGAAAGCTTTATTTTTTAACATTTCTGTTACAATGTGACACGGCAATACCAAAACGGTAGACGGTTAGCCTTTATCTTTAAATCTCATTGATGACATTCTTATTCATTTGAAAGGAGTTGATTTTATGGGAAATACAAAAGAAAGGTTCAATGATGTCAGTAATAGACTTGATAGCTGTATTAAGTTACACAATAACTTGTATAGCTTTCGGTTATACTATTGGAAGAAATTCCAAGAAATAGACATAAAAAAATAACCGTCACAGTCTGGAAAACTACGGTTATTTTTTTATAACAAAGTCTAAGGGCTAACCGTCTACGGTATTGCCTTTTCTACATATTAGCATATCAGCTGGGAAAAATCAATTATCAAGTTCAAAGTTGTAAAATCAGTATAAGTATTTTGTTACAGTACACACATAGTGTGCACTGTAACTTATTATGAACATAAATTAATCAAAAGCTTAATTATATTTTGTTTTAGTCTGTGTCTGAGGCAGGACCTGATGGAGTTTGGGCAGGAGCAACTAACTGACTTTGTCTTTGCATAAGTTCAAATTGCTGTGCCTGTATTACTTCGGATGCATTTGGTGATGCAAAGAAAGCGGCATTATGAGGGCACATTTGAGTAGGGTCAGCTACTGATTGGGTTGCGTCGGTCAAGCCTTCTTCAGTGCTTTGAAGGGCACTTCCAAGAGTAGTGTTCTTTAATCTTTCAGGCAGACGTTCAACTATTGAAGCCTGCTTAAAAGGACACTCATCACATGCAGTAAGTCCTGAATACAGACATACATTTGAATAGTAATGTACATCACAATACTCAGTAGGTACAGTTCCCTCTGCAAAGTATTCAGTGATTGTACAACCATCACAAACTCCTGCAATTGGAAGTTTTCCGGATTTAGAGCAAACTCTTGCAGTTACAATGCCACTTGGAGTAGGGAAGGATTTGTATTCCAGATTTTGATGAATCTGCTCCATTACCATTTTCCAGAGAGTTTTTGCAAGGTTTTTCTCAGCCGAAGAAGATAAACTTACATTATTGTCAAATCCAGCCCAGGTAGTTGCTGTATAATATGGTGTATATCCTGAAAACCAGACATCTTTGTAATCTGTAGTAGTACCTGTTTTACCGGCAATTGCCATATTTCCAAAATTACATCTTCCACCTGTACCTGAAGAAACAACATCCTGCATGGCACTGGTTAAAAGCCATGCGGTAGATTCTTTTATTACCTGTGTTGAGAAAGGTTCTGTATTGTCGATAAGTACATTTCCGTCATGATCCAGGATTTTTGTATAAAGTTTAGGTTTTATATATAAACCATTATTAGCTATTGCAGCATAACCTGCATTTAGTTCAAGATTGGTTACACCATCTGTAATACCACCAAGAGCAAGGGGTTGTCCAATATCTGAAACAACTGAGCCATCTGACTGAACTCTGCGTTCGATCAATGTTGTAAAACCAAAATTCTGGAGATAGTCAAAACCAAGCTGTGGTGTAATCTGAGTAAGTGTCTTAACTGTAAGGACATTGGCAGACTGGACAATACCATATCTTAAGTTTATAAGTCCTCTGTAAGAACTTCCCCACCAGTTTTTAACAGGACGACCATTTGCGTAGGAATAAGGAGCATCATTCTGAACCGTTGCCAAAGTAAGTCCCGCGCTGTCTAAAGCCGGCGCAAAGGTTGAAAGTACTTTAAATGTAGAGCCTGGCTGTCTTGTGGTATTTGAAGCCCTGTTAAGAGTACGGCTTGCAGTCTTGGCACCGCGACCTCCAACCATTGCAACAATATGACCTGTTGACTGGTCTTCAATTGTAATAGAAACCTGTGGCTGAGGTGTCAGACTGACCTTTTCACCATCAACCTTGTCTCCTTCTGACATATGAGCAGCCTTATATGCTTCAATTGCTTCATATGCTTCATCCTTTGAATTATAGAGAAGATTGAAGGATGGATTTATCTGTTTATAATATGCCTTGTACATTTCTGTACTATGGTTTTCCTTTTCGCCATTTGCCTTTTCTATAGTAAGAGCATAGTTGAGATACCATTTCACATTTGAAGGATAGTTTTCTTCATTGTTGAATACATCATCACATATCTTTTGAATATCGGGATCAAGAGTAGTAAAAATGCTGAGACCACTGCTGAACAGCATATTGTATGCCTGTGTTTCATTGTAGCCTTTAACCTCCATTAAGTCGTGAAGTACCTGTTCTGCTAACTCATCTTCAAAGTAGGTATATATTTTGTTTGTCTCAGTTTCCTGATTTACTGTTTCTATACGGCTATACACATCATCAGCCATGGCTTCGTCGTATTCCTGCTGTGAGATAGTCTCCATTTCAAGCATTTTCTTTAATACTTTATTACGACGCTTTACATTTTCCTCAGGATGTGAAATAGGGTTGTATTTTGATGGATTCTGAGTAATAGCGGCTATGACTGCACACTCCGAAAGTGTCAATTCATAAGTTGCCTTATTGAAGTATCTTGCGGAAGCAGCTTTTACGCCAAGTGTATTTTGACCAAGGTTAATCGTATTCATATAAGCTTCGAGAATACTTTCCTTGGACATTTTCTTTTCCAAATCGATTGCGAGGTATTGCTCCTGAATCTTACGCTTTATTTTTTGCATTGTGCTTTCATCAGTCCAGTTATCAAAAACATTATTTTTGATTAGCTGTTGTGTGATGGTTGAGCCACCCTGTGAGAGCTTTCCTTTGCTTTTGATGACTTCGCCACCTGCACGCATGATAGCTTTGATGTCAATACCATTATGACGGTAGAAACGCTCGTCCTCAATTGCAACAAAAGCATCTGCGAGATATTTCGGAATCTTATCCATCTTTTCGTAGCTTCTATTTGAATTGGCAGCTACAAGCTTAGTAAGCTCATTTCCCCTTGAGTCATATACTACTGTAGCATATCCCTTTGGGATTACCTGTTCTGGATTAATGTCCGGAGCAGAGTATAGAATTCCCTTGAACATACCGATTCCCAAGCATATACCAATTATGCATACTGATATTATTCCAATTAGCAAAAACTTGAGAGCTGAAATAAGAACCATCTTTTTCAGTTTTACGGACTTTGATGTAAGGGACTTCTGAACCTTATGTATTCCTCTTTTTCCGTAATTCATAGCTTCCTCCATTAAATTCTTTTATAAGTTACAAAAACATATAAAGCCATTATAGCAAATTATATATGGTAAATAAAGTTTTTTTTATGTATAATTGTTTTATCAATAGTATTAGATATTCTTATAATTAATATGCAAGATAGGATGAGAGGAATTATGGCTGACATTACAGAATTTGAAAATTATATTTTGCTTACCAAAGGCTCAGAGGCAGAAATAGTAGAGAAAAAATCAAGATTTATCGCAACAGTACGTCCGGTAGCTACAGAGGAAGAGGCGGTTGCATTTATTGAAGAAATGAAAAAGAAATATTACGATGCACGTCATAACTGCTCCGCATTTGTAATAGGAAGTAAGGGACAGATTACAAGAAGCAGTGATGATGGAGAACCAAGTGGTACGGCAGGAAGACCTATGCTTGAAGTATTGCTTGGAAGTGAGATTCGCAATGTGGCAGCAGTTGTGACCAGATACTTTGGTGGAGTTCTTCTTGGTACGGGTGGACTTGTAAGGGCATATCAGGGAGCTTTAAAGAAGGCACTTGAGGAATGTGAAACTGCTCAAAAGTATTTTGGAGTAAAAACAAAAATAAAAACTGATTATAATGGAGTTGGAAAGATACAATATATTCTTGCAAGTAAGGGAATTAATATTTTAGACAGTGTTTATGGTGTTGATGTTGAACTTACGGTTATTGTCCCAATAGAAGAATATGACAGACTTTGTAAGGAAATAACAGAAGCTACAAGTGCAAGGGCTGGAATTGAAGAAATAGAAAAAGGATATTATTAATAGATAAATCATAAAAAGAGATATCAGGTATCGTATGTATAGATACATGATATCTCTTTTATTGCAATCGGATGTAAATACTCATAACTGATATTGCGCGATTTTTACACGTGTCAGAATAGGATGTATTAATCAGGTTCAGATATTCTTGATACACCTACAAATATTTCTGATACCTTATACCATGTAGGATAATCAACGATTCCGGTTGCAGGCAGTCCAAATATTGACTGGAATTTTTTTATTGCGTTTGCAGTGTTGCTTCCATATATACCATCCTCCTGAATTCGTGGAATTGCAGGATAGTTTTGTGCAATGCGGTTTAGTTGTTGCTGAAGCTGTAATACCTTTGAGCCTGACGAACCTGTAGAAAGATCATATCCCGGCCATGAATAAGGAACACCTGAAATATAAGTAGTTGAGTTGATATACATATCGTAACCATAATAATATCTTATTATTTCAATAGGGCTGTACCCCTGGTCACCAAGGTATTTGCTTCCCCATTGTGATAAGCCTGTGCATGTAGCAGTAGTACCATTACAATAAGAAGTAAATATTGGCTGGAGCACACCAGGCCGTGAAAGATAATTTGCAAAGATACTGTCAACTATACGGTCTATATTTTCATAAATGTTTCTGCCATATATCCATTTCTGGTCGTATGCGGTTGAGGAAGTAATAGTAAAATCGTATCCTTGATTTCTGTACCATTCAGTGTACACACGGTTTAGTGTAAATGACATTATAGCCAGTGTGTTTGCGTATATAGTGCTTTCAGGCCATGTAGCATAAATTTCAGAAGAAACTACATTTTTGATATAATCAGTGTAACGAACATAGTAATTTGGAGCTGATGAATCACTTGGAAGACCATCATGTACAATTACATATTCCGGAATAACAACACGGCTTAATACTATTTCTCCGCTTTCATCAATTGGCTTTATTTCAGCTTCAGGTATTTTTGCCGGATAATCACCATACAAAGTATGGTCAGGAATAAGGATGTTTTCTACTTCTCCTTCGGATGGTATTTCAGGAGTTGAGGTTATTGGATTTTGTTCTGCAAGATTTAGCGGGTTCATTGTTATAGGCTGAATAGCGTTGACATCTGGCAGTATTTCTGTTCCTGATACTCTGACGGTTTCATATCCCGGAGCTGATACATCTATATTATATTCTGTGTATGGCTGTATATCTCCCGGTTCCTGACTATATGAAAAATTAGGAGCCGGAAGTTGGATTGTTTTTGTCTGTCCGGAATTGTCAGTGGTAAGTGTTAAAATTGGTGATTGGGGAGTACTTTTTAAAGATATGGTAATTGTAGCATTATTTATTGGGATAAGCCCTATTGAAGAAGTGACATTTATAGTCAGATTTCCGGTATAATTTGGATTTTCAGCCGGTTTAAGCTTTGACATAAAAATCTCCTGCATATGTTTTTATTAGTATATGCAGGAGAAAGTAACATGTGATAAAAAGACATAATTTCGATGAAATTGCGAGTTGCATTTACAGTTGTTCATTAATCACTGAACCAGTTGTAGTAGTAGTATCACTTTTGGTGGTAACAGAGCTTTCTTTTAAAGCTTTTTCTTTTTCGGCAAGCATTTTATCAAGATATGAATTTTTATATTTTGATTCATAAGGCTTGTGAGAGAGTATGTCATCCAACACTGTATTTCTAATTGCAGGTTCGGTTTTTTTACCATTTTTATCATAAGCAGAAGCCATATTGTCGACTAGTGAATTTGATAATTTATCAGATTCCGTTTTGTTGCCGGAAGTGCTGTTGTCAGACTCTGCTTTTTTCATTTCTTTTACATACGATTTCATCAATTTGGTATATGCTCCTGATTTAATTAAGGATGCATCTCCAAGGCTATTATATATTCCACTATATGGAGAATTTCCTAAATTAAGGGAAGCATTAAGAAAACTGTTTAATGAAGAAGAAGTCCATGATATTTTTGCCATAAACTCACCATACCTTTCCGTAATTTTTCAATCCTTTGAATCCCAAAACAGTTGTTAGAGTATCCGTCTCAAAACGCTAAAGGTTTTTATAACAATCTAATTTCCCTATTTATTTTATCGGCAGAATTTTTAAATACTTTATAACAAAAAAAGGAAAAAACAATAATTTTGTCTTTTCCTTTTTATAAATATTTTTATTTCTTAAATCCGGCACGTTTTCTAAGTGTAGGATCAAGGATTTTCTTTCTGATACGGAGATTGTCCGGTGTAACCTCAAGAAGCTCATCAGTGTCAATGAAATCAAGAGCCTGCTCAAGACTGAGTACCTTAGGTGGTGTAAGTCTGAGAGCTTCGTCAGCACTTGATGAACGTGTATTTGTAAGCTGCTTCTTCTTGCACACGTTAAGCTCAATATCTTCGCCCTTACCATTCTGACCAACTATCATACCGGCATATACCTTCTGACCTGGTCCGATAAAGAGAGTACCACGCTCCTGAGCATTGTAAAGACCATAGGTGATAGCTTCTCCGGCCTCAAATGCGATAAGAGAGCCCTGC
This sequence comes from Lachnospiraceae bacterium, assembly GCA_017424235.1. Lineage (GTDB taxonomy): Bacteria > Bacillota > Clostridia > Lachnospirales > Lachnospiraceae > COE1. Next base: position 17,958 of record JAFPAQ010000263.1, read on the forward strand.
TTACGATACTGTATATCTCCCTTGTATGGACCATATCCATCAAATATTGTATTGAGAATACCATTTCCTTTAGTATCAGTCATGAATTCTCCCCTATAACCTATAAGTCCACGCGAAGGAATAGAAAACTCAAGTCTGGCATATCCGCCACTTGCTTTTCCCATGTTCTGAAGCTCGCCTTTTCTCTGGCTGAGTTTTTCGATTACAGTACCCGAAAATTCTTCCGGAACATCTACATAAGCTAATTCCATAGGTTCCAAGGTCTTGCCGTTTTCATCTTTTTTGTAGAGAACTTCAGCCTTGCTTACAGCAAACTCATAGCCTTCACGACGCATATTCTCTATCAATACTGAAAGATGAAGCTCACCACGTCCTGATACTTTGAAGGAATCAGCACTCTCAGTTTCCTCAACTCTTAATGAAACGTCTGTGTTAAGCTCTCTGAAAAGTCTGTCACGCAGATGACGGCTGGTTACAAATTTTCCTTCCTGACCAGCTAATGGTGAATCATTTACCATGAACTGCATAGCAATTGTTGGTTCACTGATTTTCTGGAAAGGAATTGGTTCTACATTGTCAACAGAGCATAAGGTATCTCCAATATGGATATCAGTAATTCCTGAAATAGCAACGATTGAACCGATACCTGCTTCTTTGACCTCAACCTTGTTAAGTCCGTCAAATTCATAAAGCTTGCTTATTTTTACTTTTTTCTGTTTATCAGGTTCATGATGGTTGCAGATTATTACTTCCTGATTTACCTTTACAGTACCATTATCAACCTTGCCAACACCGATACGTCCAACATATTCATTGTAATCGATTGTACTGATAAGTACCTGGGTACCTGCTTCAGGATCTCCTTGCGGAGCCGGAATATAATCAAGGATTGTTTCAAACAGAGGAGTCATATCGCTTCCTAATTCATCTTCTTCGAGAGAAGCTATACCTGCTTTTGCTGAAGCAAATACAAATGGACAGTCAAGCTGTGAATCATCTGCATCAAGTTCAAGGAAAAGCTCTAAAACTTCATCAACAACTTCTTTGGCTCTTGCTTCAGGACGGTCAATCTTGTTTATGCAAACTATAACAGGAAGCTTAAGCTCTAATGCTTTTCTGAGAACGAATTTTGTCTGAGGCATTGCACCTTCAAATGCATCAACCACGAGAATAACACCATTTACCATTTTAAGAACTCGTTCTACTTCTCCACCAAAGTCAGCATGACCTGGAGTATCAATTATATTTATCTTTGTGTTTTTGTACATTACAGCTGTATTTTTAGATAAGATAGTGATTCCACGTTCACGTTCAATATCGTTTGAGTCCATAACACGTTCTGCTATTTCCTGATTTTCGCGGAAAACACCACTCTGTTTTAAAAGTTCATCTACGAGCGTGGTCTTACCATGGTCAACGTGAGCGATAATAGCAACGTTTCTGACATCTTCTCTTTGTTGTTTCATATACAATAACCTTTTCCTTTCAAAAAATGTAAAATACTATTTTATAGTTTTACCGGTAACAAATTTTTTCAATAGAAATTTTCAAAACGTAAACATTTTAACATCTAAAATTTGATTTTGCAATGTGAATGTCGAAATATCAAACTTGAAAAATGTAGAAAAAAGCCGTTAATTTGGATGTTTTGTTGTAAACTTGTCCAATTGGGTTCATTTTGCGAAATGTTATAAAAAAAATATTAATGTTATGTGAATAATTTATGATTCCATGAATATAAATGATACTACAGTAGAAAAAAGTTACTGTTCACTCGTATCTCGTGGACGTAACAATTATGCAGCGTTGAAATCTCGGGTTTTCATTCTGAAGACACCGCGCGGGATATAATCTCTGTACAGTAACAAAAAAATCTTATTAATCTTGTGATTCAAAGGCTTTGACAATTGAATCCGGTTAGTAAGGAAAGTAAAGATAAAAAGGGGCCGTTAAGCGGCAGAATGTGAGGAAGTTATGACAGATAAGGTAATTGAAAACAATCAGGTAACAGTAATGGGAGAAATCGTGAGTGAATTTACTTTCAGTCATGAAATTTTTGGTGAAGGCTTTTATATGGTAGATGTACAGGTTGCAAGGCTATCTGAATCAATGGATATTATTCCGGTTATGGTCTCTGAAAGACTTATTGATGTAAATGAAGATTATCAGGGAGCATTAGTGGTTATTAATGGACAGTTCCGTTCATATAACCGTCATGACGAGCACAAAAACAAGCTTGTTCTGTCTGTTTTTGCAAGAGAAATTGATTTTGTTGATGAAATAAATGAAAATATCAAGACAAATCAGATATATCTTGACGGTTATGTTTGCAAGGAACCTATATATAGAAAGACACCATTAGGACGCGAAATAGCTGATCTGCTTTTGGCAGTGAACAGGCCATATGGTAAATCAGACTACATACCATGTATTTGCTGGGGACGTAATGCAAGATTTGCTTCTAATTTTGATATTGGCGAGAGATGTCTGGTATGGGGCAGAATACAGTCACGTGAATACATGAAAAAAATATCAGAAGATGATATTGAAAAAAGGGTAGCTTATGAGGTATCTGTAAGCAAGCTGGAAATACCTGACAGCTATGATGAATATTAACCTATATCCAATAGTTACCATAGTTCCCTTATCATAAAAAGTTGCTAAAGAAGTCCATGTATGGTATATTTAAGATGTTCAGACGGTTTTATGAGGGAGTATGCAAAAACATATATGTCAGGTTTGTGCGCACAATGAACAGGATTTTATATTATAAAAATTGTGTTCGGCACGAATTCACAAAGTCTGAAGAAAGGCATGGTATTAATATGGAAAAAGGGTTAGTACAGATATACAGTGGAGACAGTCAGGGGAAATCTGCTGCTGCATTAGGCAGGGCTATACAGTTTGCTATTATGGGGAAAAAGGTCGTAATAATAAAATTCCTTAAAGCGAATCAAAGTGAAGATTTTTTTAAAAGAATGGAGCCTGAAATAAAGATCTTTCGTTTTGAAAAGAGCGAGGAAGAATTTGCCCTTTTATCTGATGAGCGCAAAAAAGAGGAGATTCATAATATAAAAAATGGATTGAATTTTGCAAAAAAGGTGCTTTCAACAGGTGAGTGTGAACTGCTTATTCTTGATGAGGTGTTAGGCCTTTTAGATAATGGAATATTATCCTTTGAAGATTTAAAGACAATAATCGAATCTAAATCAGAAGATGTTGATATTATTCTGACCGGAAGCAGAATGAGTGATGAGATTTGTCAGATTGCAGATGAAATTTATAATATAGAAGCTGTAAATTATAAAATTTTCGAAGAATAATTGACATATTTATATAATGGATATATAATCTTTGTATTAACCGTTTAATAGGTTAAAAGTACAGATAGAGGTTGCGTTTTTTATCAGTACTTTTTAGGAGGTTTCAGAGGCCGGTGAGTAAAAAGGAAAGGAAATGACGCCGAAAGGATAAAGAATCTGATAATTTATCTTTGGGCATACAGTTAATAGCTGTATGACTGTCATCAATGGATGGAGAGCTATCAAATAATCTTTTTAGATTTTATATGCATTGCATTTTGAATTAAAAAGGTATATTTTGCGGATAATGATGCCGACCATCTATGTATTTTGGATGGTCGGCTTTTTCTTTATACGGAAAAATATATTCGACATCCACTTATATAAAAATTCCGAGAACATATTAAACATTAAGGAGGAAAAAAAGAATGGCAATATTTACAGGAGCAGGAGTTGCAATAGTAACTCCAATGAATGACAATGGTGAGGTTAATTATGATGAATTTGCAAAAATAATTGATTTTCAGGTAGAGAATGGAACTGATGCAATTATTGTATGTGGAACAACAGGTGAGGCTTCTACGCTTACTCATGAGGAGCACCTTGAAGCAATCAGATTCTGCGTTGAGAAGGTAAACAAGAGAATTCCTGTTATTGCAGGAACAGGCTCTAACTGTACGGAAACAGCAATTTATCTTTCTAAAGAAGCTGAAAAATATGGAGTAGATGGTCTTTTAGTAGTAACCCCTTACTATAACAAAGCAACACAGAATGGACTTTTTGAACATTTTAAGGCAATTGCTGATTCGGTTAAAGTACCTATTATTCTTTACAATGTACCAGGCAGAACAGGCTGCAATATTGCACCGGCTACAATAGTAAGACTTTGTAAAGAGGTTGAAAATATTGTAGGTGTTAAGGAAGCAAGTGGAAATATTGCTCAGGTAGCTAAGATAATGGCACTTGCTGATGGCTGTGTTGACCTTTATTCAGGAAATGATGACCAGATAGTACCTATTCTTTCACTTGGTGGAAAGGGAGTAATCTCTGTTCTTTCAAATGTTGCACCAAAGCAGACACATAATATTTGTGAATTGTATTTTAATGGAAATGTGACAGAAAGCTGCAAGGAGCAATTGAGAGCCCTTGATTTAATTGATGCATTATTCTGTGAAGTAAATCCTATTCCGGTTAAAAAGGCAGTAAGCCTTATGGGGATGTGTGGTGGAAAGCTTCGTATGCCATTATCTGAAATGGAAGAAAGCAATGCAGCTAAGCTTGAAAAAGCCATGAAAGATTACGGTGTGCTTTAATAAAAATAAGATTGACAGAGGAGAACAGGCTATGACAAAAGTTATTATGCATGGCTGCAATGGTAAAATGGGTCAGATGATCACAGGTATTATTGCAGAAGATAAAGATGTTGAAATAGTAGCAGGAATTGACGTATCTGATCATATTAAGAATACATATCCTGTATTTAAAAGTATTACAGATTGTGATGTGGCAGCAGATGTGATAATTGATTTCTGCGGTGTTGGAGCGATAGATACATTGCTTGACTACTGTGTAGAAAAGCAGATTCCTTGTGTGCTTTGTACTACCGGATTATCTCCGGAACAGTTAGCAAAGGTAGAAGAGTCTTCTAAGAAGGTTGCAATTCTTAAATCTGCCAATATGTCTTTAGGTGTTAATCTTCTTCTTAAAATGTTAAAGGAAGCAGCAACAGTACTTGCCGAGGCAGGATTTGATATTGAAATAGTAGAAAAGCATCATAATCTTAAGCTTGATGCGCCAAGTGGAACAGCACTTGCACTTGCTGATTCAATAAATGAAGAGTTTAATAATGAATATGAGTATGTTTATGACAGAAGTCAGGTGAAAGCAAGACGTACACAGAAGGAAATCGGAATCAGTGCGGTAAGAGGCGGTACTATAGTTGGTGACCATGATGTTATTTTTGCCGGTAATGATGAAGTGGTTACATTTTCACACAGAGCATATTCAAAAGCTGTATTTGGAAAAGGTGCAGTTCAGGCTGCAAAATTCCTTACGGGAAAACCAGCAGGTCATTATGAAATGAAAGATGTTATTGCAGCACAAAATTAATCATCGTAACTGTTTAGAATTAAGTTATATTTAAGCCGCATTTGGCAAACAAATGCGGCTTTTGTGATAATATGTGTACATTCAGAAAATCATATTGTAAAATGATTTTGAGAGTACATATTATAAGAACAGGAGAAAATAAATGGAATTCAGACCATGTATTGACATACACAATGGGCAGGTAAAACAGATAGTAGGGAGCTCCTTAAAGGATGAGAATAATGAGGCAAAAGAAAATTTTGTTGCCAGTAAAGGTGCAGAATACTATGCAGAATTATACAAAAGCAGGAATATAAAGGGCGGACATATTATTTTGTTAAATCCTGCCAGTAGTGATTTTTATTCAGCAACAAAAGAACAGGCTCTTAATGCACTAAAGGCATATCCGGGAGGATTGCAGGTAGGTGGTGGGATAAATGACACAAATGCTGCTGAATTTCTTGAGGCAGGTGCTTCGCATGTAATTGTCACATCATTTGTTTTTAAAGATGGAATGATTAATATGGAGCATTTAAAGAAAATATATGACGTTGCAGGCAAAGAACATTTGGTTCTTGATTTAAGCTGCCGATATAAAGATGGAGAGTATTATATTGTTACAGACAGATGGCAAAAATACACACAGGAAATAATCAATAATGAAACATTAGATATGCTTAAAGAGTACTGTGATGAATTTCTTATTCATGCTGTTGATGTTGAAGGCAAAAGTCAGGGAATAGAGCAGGAATTGGTTAAGAAGCTTGGTAGCTGGAAAGCAATTAAGGGAAATGAAAACCATGCTATAACCTATGCTGGTGGGGTACACAGTTATGAGGATGTTGAGTTGTTGCGCAGGCTGGGAAGTAATAATATCAATGTCACTATAGGTAGCTCACTTGATATTTTTGGTGGAACTCTTGAGTTTGAAAGAATAGTAGATATGGTATAAAAGATTTGAATTGCTTATTTGTAATTTTAAAAATAAAAAGACTTTATGTTTTGAAAAAATCAAAACATAAAGTCTTTTTGATTCCCCTCATAGTACATATTAATCCCGTAAAAACAATAGCTGATTTCAATTAATACACAAAATTTATATTAAGAAAGGCACATCGAATTTAGATTAAATGATCTATAAGTAAATCCTATAACTTAGTTACGTTTACTGCCTGTGGTCCTTTTTCGCCGTTTACTACTTCGAACTCTACGTTAGCACCCTCATCTAAAGATTTGAAACCTTCCATAAGAAGTCCTGAGTAATGTACGAATACATCATTTCCTGATTCGTCTGAGATAAAGCCGTAACCCTTCTGATTATTGAACCATTTTACTGTACCTTTGTTCATTTTTGTTACCTCCAAATATATTAACTAACGTGCATTTTTTGCACAAATACAGAATACCATATAGTTTCAAAAAAGTAAATAGATTATGTTAACTTTTCAGATTATTTTTTAAAATACAAGAAATAAGGGATATCGTCTCAAATTATATTGAATTTGTAAATGAATATATTGTTGTACAATTACGTGTTTATGTGATAATATGGTAACTATGAGGGTACTGAATCAGTTACTCGGTAATAAAGTGGGGAGGTGTAAAAAAAGTGGATTCAGTTGAAAAAGATGCCAAGAAAAGCAGTGTATGCAATATTTTATTGGTACCGGAAGATGGATCTCAGGAGGTAAAGAAATTACATTTTACAACAAAACATTTGGGATTTTTTTGTATTGCAGTGGTATTTTTAATAGTTGCAACTCTTGTTTATAGTATTATTCTAACGGGAGAGTTAAAAAGTGCAAATGATTCAGTTGTCAATCTGCAAAAACAGGTTACGGATCTTCAAAGCAAAAATAATGAGCTTATAGAAGAAAATGATGTATTGCAGGAAAAAGTTACAATATTGAGTGATACTGTTAATGATAAAGTTCAAAAGGAAGCAGAGCTTGCTCAGAACTATATACCTAAGGGTTTTCCTTTAAGAGGTACTGCAGCATATGATGAACAGACAAAGACTACGTCTGATAATGCACCTATAGCAATATTCCAGGCATCTAGTGGAACACCGGTGATTGGTACTGCAAGCGGAAAAGTTGTGGAGATTGCAGGAGATTCGGTGAATGGATATATTGTAAAGGTAGATCATGGAAATGGATATATTTCAATATATCGGAATGGATCGCAGGTAAAGGTAAAAGAAGGTGATGATATCACAGCTGCGACAGTTATTTTTGAAATTGAAGAAGGTCATGAAGAGCTTGGATATCAGATAATGAAGGACGATGAGTATATTGATCCTTTTGAAATAATAGAGATAAATGGGTAATGTTATAAATAAAAAAATGAGCAGGTTACTGCTCATTTTTTTGATTTGACAAGCGTTCAAAAATCAGTTCATATCCATCGCTTCCATAGTTTAAGGAGCGGTTTACACGACTGATTGTTGCAGTAGATGCGCCTGTTTTTTCAGCAATTTCCATATATGTTTTATGTTCTCTAAGCATTGTGGCAACTTCAAAGCGTTGCGATAAAGATAATAATTCATTGACAGTACATAAGTCTTCAAAAAAATTGTAGCTTTCTTCTTTAGTCTGAAGACACAAGATAGCATCTATAAGGTGATCAACTGCAGGAGTTTTTATTTTCTTATTCATAGTTATACGTTTGCCCCCTTATTTTATTGATTTAGTTAATGTAACTATTCATAACAACTATTCAGTAATTTAATATTTTATCACTGTAAAGTTTTACAGTTATAAACATTGTATCATAATCTAATGAGAGTGTCAAAAGTTACTGTACATGGATTATATCCCGCGCGGTGTTTTATGAATGCCCCCCCCGAGTTTAGTGGTCATAATAATTTAGTACTTGATATGTAGTTTTTAATACTATATAATGTGATATAGTAAGTGATAGCATGATAATGCAATTAGGGTAACTATATATATACAAGTAGTTACTAATCATATTTGTGGAGTGGAAGGAATATATAAGTATGCATATAGACACAAATGATTTATTAAAGAGTATAATGAAAAGTTTTGACAGAATAGATTATGTAAAGTCATCGGATATACCTAATATCGATCTTTATATGGATCAGGTAACAACTTTTATGGATAAAAATCTTCGCAAAAATTCGAGACATCCGGAAGAGGATAAAGTTATGACTAAGACAATGATAAATAATTATGCGAAGAATGATCTGCTGCCACCACCAATTAAGAAAAAATATTCTAAAGAGCATGTGTTAGTGCTTATTTTCATTTATTATTACAAAGGAATTTTGCCGATAAGTGATATACAGGCACTTTTAGAGCCTATTACAAAGAACTATTTTGCATCAGATTTGGACTTCAATATTACAGATATTTATGAAGAAGTATTTGGAATGGAGAGGAATCAGATAGAAAGTCTTAAAAAAGATGTTATGCAGAAATATGAGAGCGCAATGGACACCTTTGGGGAAGCACCGGATGACAGTAAGGAGTTTCTGCGTTTATTTTCATTTATATGTCTTTTAAGCTTTGATGTATATATGAAGAAGATGCTGATAGAGAAGCTTATAGATGAAATGAAGGATACCAAGTTTCCTAATAAAGATAAAGACAAAAAATAATTGAAAAAAACTGACAATAATATTATAATAATATTGGAGGATTTTGTATATAGATTGTAATATATACTATAAAAACTCCGAAGGGACACATATAAGTAAAGGAGGGGATAATATGGCTATTGCACCAATTAGTGGAATGTCACAGTATAGAATATCATCTATTAATGGTAATCCGGGCAGACTTGATCCGGTGCGCAGGATAGGTGAAGAGACAAATAATTCGAATAACACATTGGTTATTGCTACAAAGAAGAAGGAAGATAACCTTTATGTTAAAGACTTTGGTGAACTTGAAAGCCCTAAAGGGACAGTTACCGGGGATTTTGCAGAAATGCTTAGTATTCAGCAGAATATGAATGCTGAGGAAAATGAAGCTGAGAATCAACAGACTATGGATAAACAATTTACAACATATCTTAATGATACCATCGGAATGATGGGATACCAGAACAGGGTAAGAGATATGCTTGGAGGCGTAAGCTTTACTCCATATGCTTAGTTATTTTACATGAAATATATTTAGAGAACCTTATACTAATGAAAGTATAGGGTTCTTTTTTTGAACACACAATTTTAACAAAATAAACATAATTTTATCAGAAATGATGAATAGAATATAGAGTATTAAAATTTGCAGGGTTAAGGGAAAGGCAGGATTGTTATATATGATTGAAGTCAGAAATATTACTAAGAAATATGGTGATCATACAGCACTTGATGATGTGTCATTTAATATTGAAAAAGGTAAGGTATATGGATTACTGGGAGTTAATGGGGCTGGTAAATCAACCACGATGAATATTATTACAGGCTATATTCCTGCAACTGGTGGAAGTGTAGTGGTAAATGGTTATGATATGGCAAAGAAGAGTGATAAAGCTAAAAAATACATAGGGTATCTGCCGGAGATTCCACCACTGTATCCGGATATGACAGTTATGGAATATATGAAATTTGTATCCGGAATAAAAAAGCTAAAGCGCAGTGATTCAGGTAATAGTATTGAAGAGGCCATGCAAAAAACCGGTATATATGATTGTTCACATAGACTTATAAAGAATCTTTCTAAAGGTTACAGACAAAGGGTTGGGCTTGCACAGGCAATATTGGGCAATCCGGAGGTCATTATTCTTGATGAACCAATGGTAGGACTTGATCCTAAACAGATAATTGAAATAAGGCAGCTTATACGAAGTCTTGCTAAAGAGCATGCGGTGATATTAAGCTCTCATATTTTATCAGAAGTAAAGGCTGTTTGTGATTATATTATGATTATTTCAAAGGGAAAGCTTGTTGCAAGTGATTATTCTGATAAATTAATGGATGCATTTAATGGTGAAAGATGTATTGAATTAAGTGTATTGGGAAATGCTGAAAGACTTACAGCGGTTATCAGTAATATTGATGGAGTGGAAAGCTTTGAAGTAAGCGAAGCTGAGGAAAAAAACGGTATGTTAAGCGCAAGTATAAAGATAAAGGATGATAATGACATACGAAAAGAACTTTTTTACAGACTGGCATCAGAGGATATGCCTATAATGGAGCTTAATTATATAAAAAAATCTCTTGAAGACATATTTATGGAATTGACAAACGACTTAGAAAGTGAAAATTCTTCAGAGGATGAATTTGCAGAAGAAAGTGAAAAAAGTGATAGTGATGAGTCTGATGAGCAGTCTGCTGTATTGAATGAGATAAACGAGGAAGAAGGTGATATAAATGAGAGCGATTTTTAAAAAAGAAATTATGACATATTTTCATTCTGTCCTGGGTTATTTTTTTATTGCAGCAATATGGTTTGTGTTTGCGATATATGCACTTGCATATAATCTAAGATTTGGTTCTCCTTATGTTGGACTTACTGTATCAGCAATTCCTGCATTATTTTTTGTTGCAATTCCATTCCTTACTATGAAAACTCTGTCAGATGAAAAAAGGAACAGGACAGATCAGCTCCTTATGACATCACCTGTATCTGTTTATAAAATTGTGATAGGAAAATTTCTTGGAGTAACATTTGTTTTTATAATACCAACTGTTCTTATACTATTATACAGCCTGTATCTTAATATGTTTGGCAGTATTTCAATGATAGATACAGCAGTAGCATTACTTGCATATGCTTTATATGGAATGGCATGCATAGCAGTAGGTATTTATATATCTTCATTAACTGAAAAATCAATATTGGCAGCTGCAATTACATTTGTTATTATATTTTGTACATATATGATGGATGGCTTAAAAAGCTTGGTTTCTGCCAATGAAAATTTAATAACAAAAGTTATGGATATATTTGATGCGGCTAAACGTTTTGATATGCTTGTAAGTATTGAATATGATGCTACAGGAAATATTTATTCCACTTCTTCATTTGATTTATCAGCTGTTATTTATTTTATTTCTATAATATTTGTAATGTTGTTTTTAACAGTCTGGCGAATAAAGAGAAAAAGAGTTACGTTTTCGATTAAGAATTATGCTTTTAACATAGGTGGTGTAAGCTTTGCAGTTTTTATAATTGCGTTAGTAGTGTTTGCTAATATGTTTATAGTAAAGATTCCGGAAAATTATAGAATAGTAAAATTTGATAATAAAGAATTATATGGGATTTCCCAGCAGACAAAAAATGTACTGAATAGTCTTGGCTATGATATAAAAATATATGTTTTATCCAAGGAAGAAAATGTGGATAATACATTGAACAATACCTTAAAAGAGTATAAATCAATGTCAGATAAAATATCTGTTGAATATATTGACATTACAAAAAATACAAATTTTGCAGAGAAGTATACAAATCAGACACTATCAGAAGGAAGTCTGATAATAGAATCGGAGAAGAGATTTAAGGTAATTCCTTTTTCTTCCATATACGAATTTGAATATGATTATTCTACCTATACCAGAAATATCACAGGATACGATGGAGAGGGACAAGTAACAAGTGCAATTGATTACTGTGTAAGGGATAATATGCCCAAAGTATATATAATTGCAGGGCATAATGAATATGAATTAAACACCGGATTTACAGGTATACTGGAAAAGGAAAACATTGATTATAGTACAATAAGCCTTATGAATTATGATGAAATTCCAGAGGATGCAAAATGTGTTATCATAAATGCTCCTGAGACAGATTTTTCAAAGGACGATTCAGAAAAGGTTATTAATTACCTGAATAAAGGTGGCAAGGTGATTATTACAACTGAGTTTGTACAAAACAGTCTGACTAATTTTGAGAATATTATATCTGATTTTGGAATGACAATAAAGCATGGCTGCATAGCAGACAATACGTTTGATAATTATTACCAGTCACAGATTTATTTGCTTCCGGATATAAATTATGCAGATGAAACCATGGACATAGCAGGTGAGTATTCATATATTATGGCACCCTTGGCACAGGCTATTACAGTTCCTGAAAACGAAGTGGAAAATATGACATATACCAGACTTTTGACAACCTCTGACAAGGCGGTATTAAAAAATGGCAAGAATCAGATAAAGACTTTTGAAAAGGAAGAGGGAGATGAAGAGGGCAGCTTTTGTATTGGAGTGAAGGCGCAAAAAGAGATAGCAGAGGATACCTATGGTACTTTATATGTCTTCGGAAGTGCACAGATGTTTACTGATGATATAGATGCTTATGTGTCAGGAAATAATAAAAAACTTTTTAAAAATATTGTTAAAATAACATCAGATATTTCAGAGAGTATATCCATTCCTGTAAAGAGTTATTCCATACCAAAACTTATGGTTGCAGAAAGTAATATACATTTATTTATTGTGGTGGCAATTATTGTGATACCTTTGACCATAATATTAACAGGTATGATAGTATGGCTTAGAAGAAGAAAACTGTAGCAAATAGAAAAAAGCTGAGGTTCCAATTGGTGAAATCTCAGCTTTTTGTTTTAATGCGCATTTATGGAGAAAGTATTATTTACAAGGTCTGTGTATGGAACATAAGAATCAAGTTCACCGGCTTCCATAAGGATATTTTGCAGAAGAGTGAAGCTTTCTTCCGTAAATATTAAATCGTTTTTCCAGGTTTCCTGATCTTTGTATCTGCCGACAATAGTTGATATTGTATTTATATCTGTTTCTATAAATTGAGGAAGTATTATCTGTGCTATTTCGTCAGCAGAATGTGAATTTACATAGTCCATTCCTTTTTGAAGAGCATTTGTAAAGCCCTGGATAGTCTGTTTATTATCCTTGAAATAACTTTTTCTTGCACAAAATGCAGTATATGGAACGTATCCTGAGCTGACACCAAGTGATGCTACAATATATCCCTTTCCCTGTGCTTCAAGTGCGGTTGCGTGAGGTTCAAATTCTACTGTAAAATCTGAATAGCCCTTATCACCTTCTTTTGCACCGGAGAATGCTGCAGCAGTATAGCCAAAATCTATACTGGTATCAATAGTAAGATCTTTATAAGGATCTATTTGGTTCATTTTTAGTATATATTCAAATACCATTTGTGGCATGCCACCTTTTCTTCCGCCCAAAACATAGCTTCCTTTTAACATTTTCCAATCAAAATTATCTATAGGTTTTCGGCTTACAAGAAAGTTTCCTGCTCGTTGTGTAAGCTGTGCAAAGTTGACAGCGTAGTCCTGTGCACCTTGCAGATAAGTGTATATAGAGGCTTCAGAACCCATGAAACCAATGTCAGCTTCACCTGTTAGTAATGCGGTCATAGTCTTGTCAGCACCATACCCGGTTACAAGAGTAAGATCTATACCTTCATCCTTGAAATATCCATTTTCAATGGCAACATATAGAGGCGCATAAAATATGGAATGTGCAACTTCATTTAATGTAACCTTTGTGAGTGAAGATGAGTTTTGTGTACTGCAACATCCGGTTAGTGATGCGAAGGTAAAGATAACACATAGTAAAAGAGAAAAAACTTTTTTAAATATGAATTTTGACATATTGGTGGCCATACCTTCTTTCAGATTCTGAGATTTTTGAAACATAATATTTGTAATATAATATGACAAGTGTATAAAAAGTGTGAAATAATTAAACTATAGATTTATTTTTGTGTTATACTATAAAAAAGTATTTCAGATTTGTTATGAATTAAAAATAATTTTAGATAGGAAAAACAGGATTATGAAAAAAACAGATTTTGGTATTTCAAAGGGTATAATTATAGGATTTTTAGTGGCAATAGTGTCCATTTTATGTTGTGGAGTAAATACAAAAGCAGTAACGAAGCCAAAACAATTGAAGGTATTATTTACACATGACATACATTCTCATCTTGAGAGTTTTCCAATCATGGAAGATGGTGAAAAGGTTATAAGTGGTGGTTTTTCAAGAATAAGAACTCTTATTAAGCAGCAGCTTGAAAAAGCGCCGGATACTTTAATAATTGATGCCGGAGATTTTTCAATGGGAACACTGGTACAGACAGTGTTTGATACAGAGGCAGCAGAAATCCGACTTTTAGGAGAAATAGGATGTGATGTGACAACTCTTGGAAATCATGAATTTGATTTTAATTCAAAGGGACTTGCAAATATGCTGACTGTTGCAAGAGATAGTGGAGATAAACTGCCTGCTATGGTTTTATGCAATGTGGATTGGGATTCTATGAGAAAACAAGGCTTGTCTCAGAATCAGCAGCTACTTTTGGAGGCATTTGAAAAGTATGGAATAAAAGATTATGTTGTTCTGCAAAAAGGCGATGTAAAGATTGCAGTGTTTGGTGTATTTGGAAAACAATCACTGGAATATGCACCAACCTGCGAACTGCTGTTTAGAGATCCGGTAGAGGCCTCAAAAGAAATGGTGGCAAAGATAAAAAGTGAAGAGGATGTAGATATGATTGTCTGTGCATCTCATAGTGGAACTAACTCCGACCCCAAAAAGTCAGAAGACGAGATACTTGCAAAGGCAGTGCCTGATATCGATCTGATAATCAGTGGACATTCACATACAGTACTGGAAAAACCTATTGTGTACGGCAATACAACTATTGTTTCCTGTGGTGAGTATGGAAGCAGATTGGGTTCGCTTGATATGCAGCAGTTGGATAATGGAAGATGGACAGTATGTGATTATGAACTGATACCTGTAACAGAGGATATTGCTGAGGATGAGGAAACAGAGCAAAAAATCCAAAAATTTATGGAGTGTGTAGATGAGAAATACCTGTCAAAATATGGGTACAACAGAAAACAGATTCTTGCAGAAAATAAGATTAATTTTGGTAAACTTCATGATTTATTATTTATACATGAAGAACAAAATATGGGAAATATTATTTCCGATGCATATATATATGCTATAAATAATATTGACGATTGTGACAAGGATGACATAGATCTGGCAATAGTTCCGGCAGGAATTATAAGGGATACATATTCAATTGGAAATATTACAGTAGAAGATGTTTATAATTCTTTTTCACTTGGAATAGGAGAGGATGGAATCCCCGGATATCCTTTAATAAGTGTATATCTTACAGGCGAAGAATTAAGAACAGTTGCTGAGGTTGATGCTTCAATATCAGATTTTATGCCCACAGCCAGACTGTATTGCAGTGGTTTATATTTCAACTTTAATCCAAATAGAATGATACTAAATAAAGTGACAGATTATTATGTTACAGACAGGGATGGAAACAGAATAGAGGTTGATAAAAACAAGCTGTATCATGTCGTAGTAGATTTATATAGTGCAAGAATGCTGGGTTCGGTAACTAAGCTTACACATGGTTTGATTTCCATCGTGCCCAAAAATTCAGAAGGAGTAGCAGTTGATAGATTTGAGGATCAGATTATTTATGATAATGGCAGCGAACTAAAGGCCTGGGTTGCTCTTGCATCATATATAGATTCCTTTAAGGATACAAATGGAGATGGAATAGGTGATGTGCCTGAGACATATGGAATAATGCAGGGACGAAAGGTTGTAGAGGATAACAAAAATATATGGAATATTATAAAAAATCCTAACAGATATACCATGATAATTGGTGCAGCAGTTCTTTTGTTAGCAGGAATTGTGTTTGCATTGGGCAAATTAATAGCAAAAAAAATATTAAAAAATAAAAAGAGTTAATAAAGATAAGTTGATTTACAAAGAACAGGTGAATAAATACTCACCTGTTCCTTTTGCATAAATTTATCTAATAGTGAAAATTTGTTCGTATATTATCTTAAAAGCCTTTTATATTATGACATTTTCTGATATACTTGATAGCATGGTTTACGATATAGAAAATTGCGACAGTGTAAACCATTCAATCAAAAAGCGTAGCTTTTTATAAAAAGATTTTCAGAATATTTAAAGGGAAAGGATAGAGAAGATGAGTCTATACGATACTCTTAATGAACAACAGAAGAAAGGTGTGTTTACGACAGAAGGTCCATTGCTGATTCTTGCAGGCGCAGGCTCTGGAAAGACAAGCGTGCTTACAAGAAGAATAGCTTATCTTATTGATAATGCAGGTGTTAATCCATGGAATATAATGGCTATAACCTTTACGAATAAAGCAGCCAAGGAAATGAGAAACAGGGTTGATGATCTCGTTGGATATGGCTCAGAGGGTGTATGGGTTGCTACCTTCCATTCTACATGTGTGCGAATATTAAGAAGACATATCGACCGGATTGGGTATGACAACAGCTTTACTATATATGATACTGATGATCAGAAAAATGTAATGAAGGAAGTATGTAAAAAGCTGGATATTGATACAAAACAGTATAAGGAAAAAGCTATTCTTTCAGAGATTTCCACCGCTAAGGATAACCTGATATCACCCTTAGAATATCAGATGTCTGCAATGGCAGATTTCAGTAAAAAGAAAATAGCTGCTGCCTATAGTGAGTATCAGATGATGCTTAAGAAAAACAATGCGCTTGATTTTGATGATATCATAGTAAAGACAGTAGAGTTGTTTAGAAGCTGCCCGGACGTACTTGAAAACTATCAGGAGAGATTTCAGTATGTCATGGTAGATGAGTATCAGGATACAAACACAGCCCAGTTTGAGCTTATAAAGCTTTTAGCAGGAAAATATAGAAATCTGTGTGTGGTAGGTGACGATGATCAGTCTATTTACAAATTCAGAGGGGCTAATATACGAAATATACTTGATTTTGAAATAGTTTATCCTGATGCACAGGTTATCAAGCTTGAACAGAATTATCGTTCTACACAGAATATACTTGATGCTGCAAATGCAGTGATAAGCAACGATGTAGGACGTAAAGCTAAGGCACTCTGGACCGATAAAGGCTCAGGAAACCGTATTCATTTCAGGGACTTTGAGAATGCGTATGAAGAGGCCTCCTTTATTGCAGGAGATATCAGAAGAAAGAAACGTGAGCTTATAAGTGATTATGGCAATTGTGCAGTATTGTACAGAACCAATGCTCAGTCACGTCTCTTGGAGGAAAGCTTTGTAGGGCTTGGAATTCCATATAATGTAGTGGGTGGTGTTAATTTCTATGCAAGAAAAGAAATAAAGGATATTCTGGCTTATTTAAAGACTATTGATAATGGAAAAGATGATTTGGCTGTAAAGCGAATAATCAATGTACCAAGAAGAGGAATCGGAGCAGCCAGCATTAATAAAGTGCAGGCATATGCTGATGACAATGATATAAGCTTTTATGAGGCTTTATTGCAGTTAGATGATATACCGGGACTTAAGAGTGGCAAGTCAGCTGAAAAGCTTAAGGGCTTTGTTTCAATGATTCAGGTATTTAAGACCAAGCTACAGTTTATAAGTCTTGAAGAACTGATAAATGACATAATCGAAACCACAGGGTATGTACAGGAGCTTGAAGAAGCTGATGATGAGGACGCTAAGGATAGAATAGAGAATATCGATGAGCTTATAACTAAGATAGTGTCTTTTGAAATGGAAAAAATGGAGCTTGAACAAGAGGTAACCTTATCAGATTTTCTTGAAGAGGTAGCACTTGTGGCTGATATAGATGGGGTTGATAAGGACAATAATAAAGTACTTCTGATGACTTTACACAGTGCGAAGGGACTTGAATTTTCACAGGTTTATCTTGCAGGGCTTGAGGATGGTATTTTTCCAAGCTACATGACTATGTTTTCGGGTGACCAAAGCGATATGGAAGAAGAAAGACGTCTTGCCTATGTAGGAATAACAAGAGCCAAGGACGATCTGACAATTACATATGCAAAGCAGAGAATGATAAGAGGTCAGACTCAGTATAATGCAATCAGCCGATTTGTAAAGGAAATTCCGGCAGAGCTTCTGGATAATAAAATTCCTAATAAGAAAAGATATGATGAAGCAGCTTATGATGACGATTCACAACAGAGAAATATATTTAGGACAAAACCATTTCAGTATAATGATATGTATGGAAAAAGTAATACTGTAAGAACATTACCAAAAGAGAAGCTGTCTGATATCGTGTTTGATAAACCAAAGAAAAATAATTGGGAAGCTGCTGTTATTAACAGTCCTTCAGCCGGCAGTACACAAGGTAGAACCCGACAGGTAAGTGGTGTAAAACCTGTAAGTACTCCGAGACCTGTAAACAATCAAAAACCGGTAAGTGCTCCTAAAAAGGATATTTCTGCCATAATGACT
The DNA here is from genome assembly GCA_017424235.1 of Lachnospiraceae bacterium. GTDB lineage: Bacteria > Bacillota > Clostridia > Lachnospirales > Lachnospiraceae > COE1. The sequence goes on from JAFPAQ010000263.1 coordinate 36,586, forward strand.
TCGAGACCTAAAGCAGTGATAAAGAAGAAGGAAACCCCGGCAGAAAATAAACCGTATATAGCTAAATCACTTGATGGATTAACTAAAGGAATGCCATCAATGGCTTCAGGTGGTCCCGGATATGAAGTAGGTGACAGGGTAAATCATATAAAATACGGAAATGGTACTGTATTGAATATAATTCAGGACGTGAGAGATTATAAGGTTACGGTGAATTTTGATGTTGCCGGAAACAAGATAATGTATGCAGCATTTGCCAAGTTAAAGAAATTATGATAATTTTTTATTAGGCATATATTGAGAAGAAATTATGAGAAATAGTTAAAAAAATTAAAAAATATTATTTTTTGGTAGTAATATTTCATAAATAGTGGTATTATATATTTATAGCTGATTAAAGATTCAGACAAGAAAGGGGTAACTAACATGAAAAGAATTGATGATTTAGTAGATTATATTCAGGATTTGAAAGACACATATAGTGTATGTGAAAAGAAGAAAGAAGAAAAGAATAGTAATACGCTATTGTGGATTTTAGCAATTATTGGAGCGGTTGCAGCTGTAGTAGGTATTGCATATGCGGTTTATCGTTATATGACTCCGGATTATCTTGAAGACTTTGATGATGAGTTTGAAGATGGTTTTGAGGACGATTTCTTTGATGACGAGGACGATGATGAAGACGAAGAAGACATTACAGAGGAATAATTTGTCAATGTTGAAGGGTGCTGTGTTTTACAGCACCCTGTTTTTATGTTATAGTTAAATTCAAATGAATAGTAGTTACTTTATACTACTAAGCATTAAGTATATGTGTTTTTATGAAAGGTATGGTTAATAATCAGATGAAAAAATGTCAGGTTTATGAAGGGTATGTTGAAAGAGTAGATTTTCCAAATAAAGGTATAGTAAAATGTGATGAAGAGTATGCAGTAGTAAAGAATACTATACCGGGACAGAAGGTATCTTTTATGGTTAATAAGAAGCGTAAGGGAAAGGCAGAAGGTCGATTACTGGATATTTTAGAAAAGGCTGATTGTGAGATTGAAAGCCCTTGTCCACACTTTATGGAATGTGGTGGCTGTAACTACCAGAATCTTCCATATGATGTACAGCTTGAATTGAAGAAACAACAGGTCAGAAAAATACTTACACCTGCGATACAAAAACAGATGATATTAAATAATGTTGAGATGGAGCAGGATAAATATATTGATAGTTTGTATGAAGGAATAAAGGCAAGTCCGGTCCAGTTTGATTATAGAAATAAAATGGAATTTTCTTTTGGTGACGAATACAAAGATGGTCCGCTTGCACTTGGTATGCATAAGAGAGGCAGCTTCTATGATATTGTCTCTGTAAGAGAATGCAGACTTATAGATGAAGATTATAGAAAAATATTGTCATGTGTTCTTGATTTCTTTGCGAAAAAAAATACCACCTATTATCATAGAATACGTCACGAGGGTTATTTAAGACATTTATTGGTTAGAAAAGCACAAAAAACAGGTGAAATTTTAATAGCACTAGTCACTTCAACTCAGGAAACATACAATTTACAGCCTTTGGTAGAACAGTTGACAGGACTGCAATTAAAGGGAAAAATAACAGGTATACTTCATACAAAAAATGATTCGGTAGCAGATGTTGTTCAAAGCGATGAAACTGTTTTGCTGTATGGGCAGGATTTCTTTTATGAAGAGCTTTTAGGGCTTAAATTTAAAATATCACAGTTCTCGTTTTTCCAGACAAATACTCTTGGAGCAGAAGTATTATACGAAACAGCGCGTGAATACCTTGGAGATATTACAAAGAATGGAAAAAGTAATAGTACAGTATTTGATTTATATAGTGGTACAGGAACTATTGCTCAGATGCTTGCGCCGGTCGCAGGAAAGGTAATTGGTGTTGAAATAATCGAAGAGGCAGTTGAAGCAGCAAAAGAGAATGCAAAACTCAATGGACTAACCAACTGTGAATTTATTGCAGGTGATGTATTAAAGGTAATTGATGAGATTCAGGAAAAACCTGACTTTATTATTCTTGATCCACCACGTGATGGTATTCATCCAAAGGCACTTCAAAAGATAATTAATTATGGAGTTGAAAAAATAGTATATATAAGCTGCAAACCCACAAGCCTTGCTCGAGATTTGGAAGATTTGTTAGACGGAGGATACAGAATTGAAAGAATAACAGCATGCGACCAGTTCCCTGGCACGGTGCATGTGGAGACGGTTGTTCTTCTTTCCAAGGGTGTGGTCGACAAGGATAATTATAGAAAAGTGAAAGTCGATTTCTCTTTGGAAGATATGGATTTGACTGAGCTTAGAGGCAAAGCGACATATGCTCAGGTGAAAGAGTATATCCTGAATGAGTTTGGATTAAAAGTGTCTTCGCTTTATATTGCACAGGTAAAGAAGAAGTGTGGTATTGAAACCGGAGAGAATCATAATTTGCCAAAGTCGGAAGGCGCTAGGCAACCTCAGGTAACGCCTGAGAAGGAAGAGGCTATCATGAAGGCATTTAGACATTTTGGAATAATAGAAGGTGAATAATATAAAGAAATGAATAAGGTTTATTTAGTTGAAGATGAAGAGATAATAGCAAGACAAATATCAATTCACTTAAAAAATTGGCAGATGGATGTGAAGGTAGTTGAAGACTTTCGAAATATAGATAAGGAAATACGAGAATTTGACCCGGACTTGATTCTTTTAGATATTAATCTGCCGTGTTATAACGGATTTTATTGGTGCGGAGAAATCCGTAAATTTTCAAAAGTTCCAATAGTTTTCCTGTCTTCTGCAAATGAGAACATGAATATCATTATGGCTATGAATATGGGAGGAGATGATTTTATCTCTAAGCCATTTGAGATGGATGTATTAACGGCGAAAATTCAGGCAATGCTCCGTCGAGCCTATAATATGGACTTGGCAAAGAAAAGTTTGGAATGTCAGGGGGTAGAACTGAACCTGGATGACACAAGTGTAACTGTTAACGGTAAAAGAATAGATTTATCGAAAAATGAATTTTTAATAATAAAAACGTTGTTTGAAAAACAGGGGCGGGTCGTATCAAGGGAAGAGATTATGGAACGTCTGTGGGGTAATGATGAATTTGTCGATGATAATACATTGACGGTTAATATAACAAGAATCAGAAAAAAATTTGAAGCGGAAGGTAAGCACGATTTAATAAAGACGAAGAGAGGTATGGGGTACATCGTTGGAGAAGCAGAATAATTTTCTTATTCACCATATACCGTTAATAATATATGGGCCGGTAATAACTGTAACTATATTGGTTGTAGCAACTTTGTATGAGCTTAATTTTGAATATATAGGTTATTTTATAGCATTTATATTATTAAGCTGGGGTGGTGCTGTAAGTATACAATTTTTGACTTACAGAAAGGCACAAAGAGAAGTACTAAAAGAGATAGCAGGTAAGGTTGAGGATGATCTGAAGTGGGAGATTGTAAAGGAAAAGGAAGATTTTTTTGCAATGTGGGCACATCAGATAAAGACCCCTATTGCGGCCTTAAATTTGCTATTACAATCTGAAGATGTAAATGTCAAAGAGTGCAGACAGGAGACTATACAAATAGAAAACTATGTAGAGATGGCTTTAAACTATCTGCGATTTGACAACATGAGCAATGATTTGGTGCTGGAGCCGGTATGTCTCGAAAGCATAGTAAAAGAGGCGGTTAAGAAACAAGCTATAGTTTTTATTTATAAGCATTTAAACATAAAACTGGAAAATATGGACTATGTGGTATTATCAGATGGTAAGTGGCTTTCCTTTGTTTTAGATCAACTTTTGTCTAATGCTTTGAAATATACAAAAGAGGGGGGCATTACTATTAGTGGTGAAACCGGAGAAGATACTTTTATTTTAAAAATAACTGACACTGGTGTTGGTATTAGAAGCGAGGATATGCCCAAAATTTTTAGTAAAGGTTTTACAGGCTATAATGGAAGAATGGATAAAAAGGCAAGTGGCATTGGATTATATCTTTGTAAAGGTGTTTGTGACAAACTTGGACACAGATTAGAAATAGAATCAGTTCAGGGAGCAGGGACTACGATATCAATACTATTAAATATGGATAAGATTAAAAAAGACGACCTTACAAAAATGTAAGGTTGGTAAGAGGAATTGTAAGTCAAATGAATGGCGGATCAATTCCTTTTTTGTTATTATTAGCTCAACAAAAACGAAGGAGAAATAACAAATGTCAGTATTAGAAGTTAATCACGTTAAGAAAGTATATAAAACCAGATTTGGCGGTAATGAGGTTACAGCACTGAAGGATGTGCATTTTAGTGTTGAGAGTGGTGAATTTGTTGCAATTATGGGAGAGTCTGGTAGTGGAAAAACTACTCTTTTAAACATACTTGCAGCGCTTGATAAACCAACAAACGGAAAGGTGCTGATTGATGGAAAGGATTTAACAGAATTGAAGGATTCAGAAAGAGCTCTGTTTAGAAGAAGTAATTTGGGCTTCATTTTTCAGGATTTTAATTTGCTAGATAATTTCTCACTCGAAGATAACATCATACTTCCATTAGTGCTTGCAGGAAAAAAATATGATTATATGCAGGAAAAAATGATGCCAATAGCAAAGACATTAGAGATAGAGGAATTACTCAAGAAATATCCGTACGAAGTATCCGGCGGACAAAAACAAAGAGTTGCCGTAGCAAGAGCTTTAATTACGGAACCTTCTATTCTTCTTGCGGATGAACCAACTGGAGCATTGGATTCTAAAGCTTCTACAAATTTACTAAAGCAGCTTAGAAACATCAACAAAACAGGACAGACTATACTTATGGTTACGCATAGTAATGTTGCAGCAAGCTATGCGGACAGAGTAATGTTTATAAAGGATGGTGAGGTTTTCCATCAGATTTACAAGGGCGGGTTATCCAGAAGTGAAATGCTTGATAAAATATGTGATTCTGTGACAGTGCTTATGAGAGGAGAGAAGGAAAATGAATCTCAGGTTGATTAGTAAAATTGCAATTTCAGGAATGAAAAAGAATTATAAAACAATAATTCCATATTTTATAGCTGGAATAATGGCAATTTCAATCTTCTTTATTTTGGCTTCGCTTTCTGATTGCCCATATATTTATAAAAATGGAGTTGAGGCTTTTTACGGAGCAAAACAGATATGCTTATTTTTAGATATAGGTATTTATGTGGTTGGAATTTTTGCTTTAGTATTTTTGCTTTATGCTAATGTCTTTGTAATGAAGGAAAAGAAAAGAGAAATTGGATTATATGGAATATTGGGGTTGTCTAAGAAAAATGTAGCTACTCTGTTACTTTTTGAAACGTTTGTTTATATAGTTGTCTGTGTTTTTGGTGGCATGGCGGTTGGTTTGTTTTTAAATAAACTTATGCTTTTGTGGCTATATAAAATTGTTGGTCAGTCAAGTTTTAACGGATTATTTGTTTCCTTTAAGGCAATCAGAAATACAGTGCTTTTATTTTTAGGCATATATTTGGCAACATTTATTTTTAATACAATTATTACAAATACAGGGAATCCTATTGATTTGATAAAAAGTAATAAAACAGGTGAAAAAGAGCCAAAAGTAAAATGGATAAGAGTAGTAATTGGTGCAGTATGTTTAATAGCAGGATACGTTATAGCTTTGAGGACAAAAACAACACTTGCTGCGATGAGTAATTTCTTTATTGCGGTTGTGTTAGTTATGGCTGGTACCTACAATTTATTTATTTCAGGAAGCATTTTTTTACTAAAGCTGTTAAAGAATAATAAAGAATATTATTATAGGACAAAGCATTTTATTAGTGTTTCAAATTTGATTTACAGAATGAAACACAATGCGGCTGGGCTTGCATCAATTTGTATTTTATCAACAGGTGTAATTATTTTATTAAGTTGTGCCTCAAGCCTTATGGCACTTGGAGAACAGAATATAAATAGTATGTATCCTAAGGATGTCAGAGTAGATGCTTACGTGGCTAATCCATCTGATAAAGATACTCTGAAAGATTCTTTGGTTAAAGCGGCAGTAGAAAGTGACATCGATTATAATAATACGGAAGTGTTTTTATATCATACGGCTACTATTGAGAAAACTGTTGATGGTATAAAAAAGGTAGGCGACATAAAAAACTATGATGATTGCGCTCAGGTCTATTTGTACACATTAGATGAGTATAAGAATCATTATGACACTAATATTACTTTGGAAGAAAATGAAATAATCTTTTACTGTTCAAAGACAAAAAATGTTAAAAACTTTACTATAAATGGCAAGGAATATATAGTAAAAGATGAACTGCATCTTGAAGCTGTTAATGCGACCACAATGGTAGAGATGTCTTTATTCGATGCATATTATATAGTGGTAGACAATTTGGAAACTTTAGATTCTTTGAATAAAGAATTGGCTTCTTTTGAGGTGAAAGAAGGTTACTATAATGTGTTGGCAGGATTTAATACAAGGGGAGATTTATCTGATGAGCAAATAAATAGCATCAAAAAGGAGCTCGCTCAGTATGGAGAATATGTAAGCGTTGGATTCAAGCAGGAAGACAGAGTATTCTTTTATAATACTTATGGTGGAACCTTTTTTGTAGGAATGTTTTTAGCGATTCTTTTCCTTATGGCAACAGTAATGATTATTTATTATAAGCAGATGGCAGAAGGCATGGAGGATCAAAAAAGATATCAAATTCTTATGAATGTAGGCTTAACAAAGGAAGAGATACAAAAGACGATAAAGAATCAGGTAATGCTGTTATTCTTTTTGCCTGTAGTAACAGCTATATTACATATGGCGTTTGCAAGCAATATTGTCAGACTGTTTTTATCAATGATTTTACCGGTTGAAACAAAAACATTTATACTTGCAATTGCAATTGTTTGCATAATATTTCTTGTTATATATGCTTTGGTTTACAAAATTACTTCGATTCAATATTATAAGATTGTTAAGGGCGAATAATAGTATAGGATGGAATTTGGTGTATGAATGGCAACCTTTATTGATCGCGTAGATATCTTCCCAGAACGACGTGAGGATGGTAATTGGATTAAGAATATACCCTTCAAGTTTTATGTTCCGATTATGAAAGAGGGCAAAGCACCGGAGAATATCAAGGGTATTACACTTGATAAAGAAGACAATACAGGTGATTTAGTTCCCTTGGAAAAGTTAATGACATTTGAGTGCTTTGATTTATGAAGCGAGGGAACGTGGATTATTCTTGAAAGGCTATGAAAAGCCAGTTCCTCCAGTGATAATGTTTGTAGATGCAGCGGAATAGGAATAGTTATTTGATTTTACAAAGGCACATTCAGTCTACAGTAGTAGGTATAATGTGCCTTTGTTTTTATCATTTCTTCTTGCCTCTTCCGTTGCCTTTTGGCATCTTAAAAGCATCTGAATATCTCTGAAGAATATCTGTAAAGGTCTTGAATTCATATGGCTCCATCTTTGTGAAGTTAATCTTAAACATCTTACTGTACATAATCATTTGAGCCTGTGTGGCATTATCAGCCTTCTGGACCTGTTCAAAGGCATCTTCGATTTCATCAACTTCAGTTGTGTCACTTCCGGTACTGGAATCCTTTTTATGAGCTTCTTTAATATCCTTTGCAATCCCGGCGATATCGCTACCGAGAAGATTTGCAAAATAATCATCTTCCTTTATAGTGGCAGCTTCAAGAGTTTTCATATAGTGGTCTGTGGTGCTGGTACCTTTTTCTTGAAGTTTTGCTCTAGTGAATTCAATGTATTTATTCATGTTGTGAATCTGCATAGCAGCCAGGTTATCAACATAAATTTCCATATCTGACAGGAAATTAGCAAAAGTAGGATTCTTAATCATCTCACAAATAAGCCTGACATTTAAGTCACCGCTTTTTAGTATTTCCACAGTGGCATCATCAAGACCAAGCTCATCGACAGGGAAGAGGTGGTGTTCTTTATTATCCGTCATACCAAGCAGATAGTCAGTTGTTACACCATAATACTTTGCTAAAGTAGTAAGAGGAACTATTGTTATTTCCTTCTTGGTATCATCACTTTCATAGCTGCCAAGTGCGGATTTCGATATTCCGGTAGCTTCTTCAAGTTCTATTAGAGATAGCCCCGCAGCTGTCCTTAAATCTTTTAATTTTTCTCCAAGCGTTAGCTTGCAATTCATCTATATCACTTCTTTCATTTATACTCACAAAAGGTTACTGACACATTATACAGCAGAACAACAGTTCGTATCAACAGGGATTTCCATAAGCGTGGAAATTCTTATTTTTTTGCCTCAAATCCTACTTTTTGGATATACGGGAAACGGCCTCGGTTTTTGAGAAAATCGCTATACAACTTCATGAGCGTTCCAAATCAATACCGATTCGGGGAAGCTAAGCGATGACCGGAATTCCGTGAGCGAGCCAAGGTCGTGATAACGGCACAGTCCAAAAAAGTCCACAGGGCTAAAGAAACCAGAGGTTACCTGCCAGGAATTGAGGAGGGGAGACGACGGAAACAAATATTAACGGGAGGAAAGATGAAGAAGCGATTTAATTATTTTTATGGTGATCAAGCACAGTTGTTTGCTTTCTATAGAACACCAAAAGTATTTTTCCAAAGTGACGAATACAAAGATTTATCGGCAGAAGCAAAGATTCTATATGGAATTCTTTTAGACCGGGTATCTTTGTCAGCAATGAACGAATGGAAAGATGAAGCCGGCAGGGTATTTATCTACTGCACTTTAGAAAGCATACAGGAAGCGTTGGGCTGTGCACATCAAAAGGCCACTAAACTCTTAAGGGAGTTGGAAAGAGCGGGACTACTTGAACGTAAGAAACAAGGGCTTGGAAAGCCGGATATTATCTATGTTATGAACTTTGCGGATAATCTGTTTTCAGCATTCAAGAGTGATGAAAATCATCATTCCGGGGAGCTGAAAATCAGCACTACAGAATGCTTAAAATCATCAGGTAATAATACTGATAAAAATTATATTGATAGTAATAATACTAATCCTATCTTATCAGCGGATGAAGATGTGGATATGGATAAGAGACTGTCATATCAACAGTATTTTGAGGAACAACTCTGTGTAGATGCTCTTTATCATGATAATCCTTATGACAGAGAGAGTATCACGGAAATACTTGAGCTTATTCTTGATACAGTTTGTTCTAAGAGAAAGACGATACGGATTGCAGGTGATGACAAGTCATTAGAGGTGGTAAAAAGCAGATTCATGAAGCTGGATCATAGTCATATAAGTTATGTGTTGTCCTGTCTTAAGGAGAATTCCACACAGGTTAGAAATATTAAGCAATATCTGCTTGCAACACTTTATAACGCACCACTGACAATAAGTAATTATTATCAGGCAATGTACAACAATGACCATGCGAATGGTCTAGTTTAGGAGGAAATGACAAATGAGGGAATACAGAACGAAGCAGATTAATTTCAGGGTTACAGAAAGCGAATATGCCCGTATCAATGAGAGAATGCAGGAGGCAGGGATCAAGCATCCTTCGGCATATTTAAGAAAAATGGCGATGGATGGTTATATCCTAAAGCTTGATTTGGGTGATTTACAGGAGATTCAAAGGCTTGCAAGAATCAATTCCAACAATATAAATCAGATTGCAAAACACGCAAATGAAACCGGAGCTGTTTATAAGAGTGATGTTGAAGAGCTTACCGCGGGGCAGAGAGAAATACAGAAGTTGCTCCGCGATATTTTTTCTGAACTTGCAAAGATTCAGTAGGAGGGAATGGGACTATGGCGGCAACGAGATTAATTCCTATGCATTTGCAAAAGAGCAGGAGCATGGGACAGTGCTTAAAGGAAAGAACTGATTATGCGAAAAATGATGAGAAAACGGAAGCTGGGGAATATGTATCATCTTATGAATGTGATCCAGATACTGTGGATTTGGAATTTGAAATCACAAAGAATCAGTATGCGGTTAACACCGGAAGAAATCCAAAAGAAAAGGATGTAATTGCTTATCAGATTAGGCAATCCTTTAAGCCAGGTGAAGTCACACCGGAAGAGGCAAACCGGATAGGATATGAAACAGCGATGCGATGGACGAAAGGAAAACATGCTTTTATTGTTGCTACGCATGTGGACAAGGCTCATATCCATAACCACATTGTTTACAATTCCACCACACTGGACGCACAGCATAAGTATCAAAACTTCTTTCTGTCATCCTTTGCGTTAAGGCGATTAAGTGATCTTATCTGTCTGGAACATGGCATTTCTGTTATTCCGGAGAAGAAGCCGGGTGAGTGGCAAAAGCGAACCACTTACCCTAAAAAAGAAACAAAAAGAGATGATATCCGTAATCTGATAGATTTGATTTTTGAGAAAAAAAGGCCAGATAACTTTGATGAATTTTTAAGAGCACTTGAAGGTAACGGCTATGAAGTTAAACGGGGAAAATATATTTCTGTTAAAGGAAAAGAACAGAAGAATTTCCTGCGACTTCGCTCACTTGGAAACGGATATACAGAAAAAGATATTGAAAAGAGAATTGCTGGTGAAGAAATAGAAGAGGTGCCTGTAGGTTCAAACAAAGCTGCTTCAGTTAAAACTATAAAAGAAAAAGCGGAACAGAAGCTGGATGTGGTCCTTGATATTCAAAATATTATTGCCAAGAATAAAGGACCCGGATATGAACAGTGGGCGAAGCGACACAATATAAAAGCCATTTCAAAAACGTTAATCTTTTTAAGCGAAAGAGGACTTGAAAGTTACAAAAAGCTGTCTGTTGTTGCAGAAGAGGCAAGTGAAAGGTTTGATACTATTACCTCCAGACAAAAAGAAATTGAGAAACGTATGAGTGAAATAAAGGAGCTCCGCCAGCATATTTTCAATTACGCTAAGTCGAAAAAAGTCTATGCAGAATACAAGGCAAAAAAATATGACGAAAGATTTTTTGAAGAACATCGTGAACCATTAACGCTTTATAAGGCTGCAAAGGAAGCCTTTAAAAAATTTGATGGCCCGATTCCAACAATCAGAGAACTCGACGCAGAATTCCAAGAACTGCTTCAAGAGAAACGTCAGCTTTATTCAGAATATAAAATTGCCCGGGCAGAAATGCAGGAACTTTTAACTGCAAATCAGAATGTGGAACAGTTTTTAGGAAAGCAGAATTTACCGGACCATGATATTCAAAAGAAGAAAGATGAGGCATCTCTGTAGATGAGGATTTTAGAAAAATGGTTTTTTAGCTCCGAGCCGAAGGTGAGGTTTTGGGGGATTGGGGCAGTGGTCCCCAACAAGCTAAATCGATATTCGCTATCGAATATCATTGCTTGCAATCTTTTTATGAACTTGTTTGAAAAGGAAAGGAATTTAGATATATGAAAGAAAAATATTATGATGATCCGAAAGAAAATGCAGCTTTTTTAAGGCATGTTGATGTTGTTACAAATATGATTTTAAAGTATGGTCCTGCGCTAAAAAGGAAATGGGCGAGGGAAGCATTATTTAATACAGTGTGGCTGGATTGTTTCTTCAAGGAGACTGCGGTTAAGAGATATATGGCATATTTTAACTACTATATCTCCTCCGAGGAGTGTTTCAAATGCTCTGCCTAAAATTTTATCAAACATGACAAAATCAAATTGACGAAACATATTTGAATAAGTATAATTGAGACAAAATGAAAATGACATGTTGCTGAGAGGTGGAAATATTTATGGAAACGATTACGACATTAGAGGAAGCTCTTAAAAGAATTGCGGAACTAGAAAAGGAAAATGCAAAGCTTAAAGAAGAAGTTGAGTATTACAAAAATAGAAAAGCCAGTGGTCGTCAGAAGCATAATGCCAAGTGGATGGCAATCTATAATGATTTTGTTGTTTGCTATGAAGGTGGCATGACGATGGTAGAGATTGCTAAGCGTAACAATATCAGTGAGCGTAGCATTTATAGGTATAAGGCGTATTATGACAAGTTAAGAGAAGTTGCTGATAATGATGCAGGTAACTAATTTTATCCCGTCGAATTCGATGAGATAGAAATTTGCGGTGAAAAAATTGCACCACAAAATTTATTCAAGGTGAATTATTTGCACCTTGAAGATTTGAGGTCGAAATTTTCGACCTCAAGTTGGGAATGAAGCTTGCAAGTGATTTTTCGGAAAAAATTTTTAAAGAAGTCTTTAGTGGTCACATTTTGTGGGACCAAGAGAAAAGCAAAGTTTGCGGTCAAAAATTTTGACCGCAAGATAGATGGAGGATTGGAATTTATGGCAGAAGATGCAAATTCAAGAAATGTATCCGTGATTAAGGATGTAAATGGGAATAATATAGTAATGATTAATGACATTATTTTCAAAGGTAGACAGGCGATTAACTGGGAAGATGTAGAGAATTATTTGATGCGATATGTTGGCGATTTTTATACGATTGCTGATAATAAGGAGATTGTATTCATAGGTACAGATCTTCCTGATGAGTATACTCACTCTGAATATACGAATATTTTAAAAGGAGCAAATGCAAAGGCAAAAGCAAACGCAGCGCAGGGTTTACCTGAGTTGATTGAAATAGCTTCAGGAGTTCGTTATACACCAAATACAAAGCCTAAACATAATAAAGATGCTAAACATGGATGGTATAGGTATGAATCAAGGTTTGCATTACCTGTGTTTGGAGACAATGGAGAAGTAGCAAGATATAATGTGTTCCACGTTGCGATGATTCTTCGCCATGCAGAAGATGGAAAGAAATATTTGTATGACATTATGAATATAAAAAAAGAAACTAGTAGCCTTTTCCAGTCCTAAGACCTTACTCAGTTGAAAACTCATTTCTTGCCTTAAATATTAACAAAATATGTGGTTTTTGTCAACAAAAAAGAAGTAGGCAGGTCTTGTCAGGCAATAGCCTTACCCAGTGAAAACCTATTTCTTAGGTATCATTATATGGTGACTGCTAATAATAGTTAAC
>JAFPAQ010000264.1 GCA_017424235.1 Lachnospiraceae bacterium
AAACTTTCTTTTCCACCTTTGCCAATGATATGTATGGTGTGTCTGTGAAAATCAATGTCAGATTTTTTCAACATAATAAGTTCGTGCACTCTACACCCTGCAAGTGCCATTACACGTATTTCATTTGCTCGGTCAGAAGGTGCTGATAAGATTTGTTGAATTTGGTTGTCTGTATATAATCTTGTTGAATTGCTTTTATATGTGTTTTCAGGTTTGAAATTAGCAACAGTATCAGTATAAAAACTTTCTGCTCCGAACTTTACTTGAATAGCATAATCAACCTTGTAAAGCATATTTTTGTATGCTGTGATTGTTTTAGAAGAGCATCCTTCTTTGGTTTTTAAAAATGCTATTGCCATATCAGGTGTAATTTGTTTCACTAATTTTATGCCATAATTTTCTTTGAGAAACTTTGTAAAACACTTTGATTTTTCAACTGTGTTTTCTGCTGTTCTTTTTGAAAAAATATATTCCTTTGTTTGCCCTAATTTTTTGAACTCCCTTTTTCTTACATAGTCAAGGTCAGTATGATTTATACTGTTAAAAATTGCTGTTCTTTTGTCTGCATCTTGTAGATTGATTTCATTAAGTGCAGAGTATATCTGATAACCTAGATTTTTGATTTTTCCCATAAAAAACCTCCTTTTACTGTTGTTTTACTTGATAAAATCAGGAAACCTGATTTTATTCTTTTTTTCTTGTTAAAATACATTTTATTCCTTTTTATTTCATTTTTTTCTGATGTTCAGGTTCGTTTAGGTTTAACACCTAACCGAACCTTGTTTTTATGTGATTTTCAAAAATCACATAAAAAAACAGACAAGGGAAGCGCCTTGTCTGAGGTTCATCTGTTGCGAGAAAATTGCCCTTTGACTTTTTTGTTTAGTGTGCCATTCGGCAGATAGAACAAAAAGTCCCAAAAATTATTTATATCAGCACTCTTGCAGAGTGTAAAAAAGAAAGTAATTTTTCCTTATTTCCCATCTTGTAGCGAGCAGAATATCTTATGTAGGAAAGAACAAAGGGCTATAAGGGCAATTTTTAACCTATATTAAATTATATCTGTTGAGAGATTTATTTTCTTGTTGCGTGTTTTTTCTGTGTGTCTTTTGAAAAAAATTCAGATTGAGTGATACTATATATTTACACAAGAAAACACTATGGTCATAATGCTATATGAAGCACAGATAAATGTTATTCCTACTGCAACAATCATAACTTCAAATTCTACGGATAAAATCGTTATACTTACAAGCACGCACATCATGCTTGCTACAAATGAAGCAATACTACTGATAAGTCCAAAAATCCTGCCTAATTTGACACGATTACGTCTATACTGGACCAATCCGACAATATACATTCCCATTTGAACCAAAATCATAAACAACCAGGGAACAATCATTATTCCCAACATCATTATTATCATAAGCAGCCATCCGCCACCATTGGAATCGCTCATTCCAATACACCAATAATAAAGAGCTATTGCGCCTATAATCATAATGATTATCGCTGTGAATATATTTGCTATTCCAAGCAATATGTAATTTGCTCTGTCAAGTTTAGTCTTCATATTCTGTCTCCTACAAAACACCCTGCGAAGCAAAGTCCGCAGGGTGCCATATTGTTATCTTAGTATTTCCATAATCCGTGTAAATTGCAATATTCATATGCAGCTACAAACTCATCACCATCTGCTAGAATAAACTCTGCCTTTGGCTCTTCTTCCGGATTAAGCTTAACCTTTTGACTACCCCTCTTAGTCTCAATTACAATCCATTCAATATAGTGAGCTTCCACCATTGGATGTGGAACACTTCCAATTTCTACAAGTACTTTGTTACCATCAATAGTAACTACAGGTACATGCTTTTCAACTGCTCCATCAGTGCTTCCAGGAACAAGTTCAGTCATCTTCTGTCCACAGCACATTACAGGTACACCTGTATTCTTTGCAAATTCAATAATGTTGCCACAATGTTCACATACATAAAACTTCATATTAGATACCTCCTACTTAATTACATTTTTTGTCATGTTATGAATAATCTCTTTAATTACAATTGGCATGAATGGCTTAGTAATATAATCATCACATCCCCATTGTAAAAATCCGTTAGCAGCATCTATTGTCTTATCTCCGGTCATCAGTACTACCGGAATCTTGTATTTGCTTCGAATAGATTTAATAACATCCTTACCATCCATTCCAGGCATCTTCATATCAAGAAGCACAAGATTGTAATCACCGGAATCAAGCATTGTCAAAGCGTCTTCACCATTCTCTGCAAGCTCAAAAGCATATGATGGTTCATCACTCATAATATGACAAATCAATCTATGATTCATCGGCTCATCATCAACTACAAGAATCTTTCTAAACATATTATCTGTCTGACGCATCTCATAGTTAACATCTTCATCTATAAGTGTAAGCATAATATCTGCTACATTAGGATCAAACTGAGAACCTCTGCCCTTTTCGATTTCGGCTCTAACGACATCCTGCGGAAGTCCTTTTCTATAACTACGGTTACTTGTCATAGCATCGTATGCATCTGCCACACCAAGTATCCTTGCGATTTCTGGAATATTCTCTCCTTTAATGCCGTTCGGATATCCTCTTCCATCATATCTTTCGTGATGGTATTTAGCTGCAATTGCTATTTCATCACCACCTGAGATACCTCTTAAAATATGATATCCTGTAATAGCATGAAGTTTAATAATTCCATATTCTTCATCTGTTAATTTACCAGGTTTGTTAATAATTTCTTCCGGAACTCGAATCTTACCAACATCATGCAAAAGGCCTGCACGATATACGGAATCCTGTTCCTCCTTTGTCTTACCCATACGCTCTGCAATAAGCTTAGCATAATAGGCAACTCTGTCGGAATGACCACTGGTATACCTGTCCTTGGCATCTACAGCATCACTGAGCGCCTCAACAGTCTGCATATATAACTCACTAATAGCCTCTTCCTTTTCCTTAAGTGCTGCAGTCTGTTCACCAATCTTCTTGGCCATCTCCAAACGCGTCTTCTCAAGTTCTTGGAACAACTTAAGCGCAACCGGCGTACATCCCATATACTCCATACGATTATTAAACATAATGTAACCGTAGGTATCCTGTCTTACGAATGCACCAATAAGGTTATCCTCTATATTATACTCAATACCTCTAAAAAATAATACTACACAGAATATA
>JAFPAQ010000265.1 GCA_017424235.1 Lachnospiraceae bacterium
CACCCCGACTGCACCGTCGTTATTCATATGTTTATCCTTATGTATCAGTATCTGCGAATAAATCGGGAATGAACAGCCTGTCCAATTTAGTTTTACAAGTTTTCCACTTTCTATCTCATTCATTGCTGACATATCAGGAATAAAGGTAATCCCTAAATCATTTATTGCAAATTGTTTTAATATTTCCTTGCTGCTCGTCTCCAATTCAATCTTTGGAGTAATACCATGTTTCTTCAAATCCGTAATCAGCATGTTGTGAAAATTGCAATTATTCGAAGTCAATAATAATGGAATACTGTCTAAATCTTTCTCACTGATTTCATTTCTGGAAGCAAGAGTATTTCCGGGACTTGCAAAAAAACTTAGATTCTCGGGTCTGTTATAAAGCAATAATAAATCATCCCTTATAATAAGAGGATTTAAAGTATATACAATATCTAAGGCACCCTTTTTTAACATTTCCGGAAAAGTATCATGTGTGACAAACATAAGCTGAATTTCAACTTTAGGATATTTCTTTTTATATTCCAGCAAATATTTTGGAAACAACTGATAACAAAGGGTTTCCGATACGCCTATTTTCAAAGTTCCGCTTGGTTCATCACTGATAGGGATATCTAATAGAATTTCACGCTCCAATTGTTTCATTTTCTCTGCATATCCTAAAAGTCTTGTTCCTGCAGCTGTTAATACCACGGATTTTCCCAATCTGTCGAATAGTGCAACCCCCAGTTCCTCTTCTAATTGTTTTATCTGCGTAGTAACTGTTGATTGTGCATATCCGAGAGCCTCTGCCGCCAAAGTAAAATTTCCCAAACCTGCTATTTTAAGAAACGTTGTTAACTGAATAATTGTCATAGTATCTACCTTTCAATAAAATTGAATTATTCATTCAAAATTATCAATTTTACTAATTGAATTTTTAATTTTATTATATATACATAGATTAGTAAAATCAATTGATACAGGAGGAAAAGTTATGAATGAATTATGCATGATTGTGAAAGACATGGTAAAACCAAATTTTATGAATATTAGGACATCTATTCAAACGTATGACCGAGATGCTCTTTGTTGTGGGCGCCCTTGTTGGAGATGGGCTTATCACGCACTTCATTCAGCTGACAGATGGTTCATAAATCCTTTTGACTACAAGGAACCTGATTTTCATGAAGATGGTATGGATAACCCTGACAATCCCAGTTCTGTTGTAATTTCAGATGAGCAATTATTGGAATACCTTGAAAAAATTGAAAACAAAACACTTCAATATCTTGATACACTCACAGATGATATGCTTTATGAAAAGCCGAAGAATTGCCCATATACACGGATGGAACTCGTACTTCGACAATTTAGACATTTGTCATTCCATACAGGTATGTTGAATGGACAGACAGCCATTGCAACCGGTGAATTTCCAATGTGGATATCTGAAACAAATCAATATGTTGATGATGGCAAATTCTTTGGTCGATACAGATACAGACATTATAAACCTGCTCAAATCTATTAGGAAGTTACTAAAGGGTTACATTTCTTTTTATATTCATTCATGCCACTTGTTATGCAGATCAATATGGAATAAGATAAAGCTATACGATATCGTAAAATATAAGGATCTGTTCAGTAAAACATCAAACATTTTCTGGATTATGTGTAAGAACAGGATTCCTAAAGCAAAAATGCAATTGAGAAATCAGGCAAGTTATATGAGATACTTATTTAGAAATGCAGTATGAGTAAGGCATTATATAGCTACCAATACTATATTGAGGGAAGGAATCGGTATATGAACAATAGACTTACGAAATGGGTAATCGAAAAGATAAAAAAGGAGTATTGTGATGATATTGCATTATTGATTAGCATAAAAGGGCATAGTACAAACGGTGATAATCACGGTGAGTGTTTTGACTATTTTATACCATGTACACCCAGAGGAGAAGAATTATCACGAGCATTTATTATAGAAGGCATCGGACATGATCTCTATGCACGTGACTGGGATAGAATAGAGCGTTCTGCAACACTTGATGAAATGACACTTGTTCTTGCAAACGCAACGATTCTTTATGCAAGAACTCCCGAGGATGAGGAACGCTTTTATGCAATCAGAGATAAATTGTATAAAAATCTGGCAGACCCGGTATTTACATATAGAAAGGCTGTCGAGAGAATTGAAAAGGCTAAGATAAATTATACAGATTTATGTTTCGAAAAGAAATTCTATCGAATCAGACATGCAGCGGCAGAAATTCTTTCATATCTCACAGAAGCTGTTGCATTTGTAAATGGAACCTTTGCCGACAATCCAATTTTCAGTGAGATACAGGCGTATGATGCATGTCCGGAAAGTAGAATCTATTCCTGCCCGGATATGACTGAAGTGCCGGATCATTTTTTTGCATATGCACGTAAACTTTTATCTACAACGGATGGAAACGAGAGTAAAGCGCTTACACAGAAGTTGATAGAGACAACATGTGATTTTTTAGATCATCAGAAACCAACAAGCAAAGCAGCTGAAACGGGACTCGTAGATTGGACAGAGTTTGCAGGATGGTATCAGGAAATGAGTCTTACATGGAACAGGATACGTTATTATTGTGATCATGGCATGATGGAACAGGCATATGTGGATGCGAATAATTTGCAGGGAGAACTGATATGGATATCTCAAGACTTTGGTGTACCTGAGTACAATCTTCTTGACTCGTATGACCCAGACAGGTTGGAACTGTTAAGGTATCGTGCGGATAGGATAGAATCGGAGATTAGGGATATCATTTTGGACCATGGGGTAAAAATTGATGAATTTGATACATTTGAAGAATTTTTTGCAGATGAAGGATGGGAAAACTTATGACATTTAGAACATATACAGGAAATAGAATGGAAACCGGAGATTATCAAAGACTCCATAATTTTTTGGTTGAAACCAAAAGTACAGAATATACTTATGCAAGATTTGACTGGATGATGACAAACTGGGATTATCTGGAAGACAGGTATTTGGAACGTATAGGCATTTGGGAGTCTGAAGGAAAAATAGTTGGAGCAATGCTTTTTGATCATTCAATGGATGTGCTTTTTCCAATGGTATTACCGGGATATGAAAGTCTTTATCAAAAGATGTATCACTATGCGAGTGAACACATGGTGAAAGAGGATAATCCTGAATTCTTGATTTATGCAAAAGATAGTAATACAAAGTTACAGAAGGTGTTAAGAAAAAATGGGATGATTGCCACAGAAGAGAAGGACATGGTTGCTCTCTTTGATTTATCCGAAGAAATACCGAAGAGTAATCTTACGAAAGGATATAGAATTACAAGCTTGGAAGAACATAGAGATTATGAACAATATATGAAATGCATGTTCAAGGGGTTCGGTCATGAAGAAGCCGGTGAAACATTTTCCTTTACACAGGAAAGTCTTTCTGATTGTAAAAAAGCCTATGAACGCAGTAACGTAGATTTGTATTTGAAAATTTCAGTGGAGGATGAAGCCGGTAATTATGTTGCGCATGCGGGTATGTGGTATGATAAAAAATCAGAAATTGCATTGGTAGAGCCTGTGTGCACCATCCCAGAGTGTAGAAAAATGGGATTTGGAAAAGAGGCTGTTTTTGAAGGATTAAGACGGGTTAAGAAAATGGGAGCAAAGATTGCAGTCGTTGGCTCAAGTCAACAGTTTTATTATTCAATTGGATTCATTCCATATAGTACAGGAACGGTGTGGAAAACTGCCTACTGATTTATACGAAAGGAGACTACATGAAATACAGGAATGCAACAGAACTGTTCCCTGCCCATCTCATAAAGGAAATACAGAAATATGCATCAGGAGAACTGGTCTATATTCCAAAAAGGGAAGAGAGAAACGGATGGGGTACGAAAACAGGTGCGAAGGCATATTATTCTGCCAGAAATGAAGAAATCCGATGGAAGTATCATCATGACAAGATCAAAATACCGGAACTTGCAAAGGAGTATTCACTTTCGATTGAATCAATTAAAAGGATATTATATAAATAGTGCATGCATTGGCATGCACTATTTTGTTTAAAAGGTACAAGTGAACAGTAATATTCTTCTGTATATGGAGATAAATTAACATAATAGAATGCTTGTAAGAAATACGGTAAAATGGTATTCTTTTTATAGGCAGTG
>JAFPAQ010000266.1 GCA_017424235.1 Lachnospiraceae bacterium
GAGTATTCATCCGCTTCATATTTATAATAATAATTGCTATGGTTAATTTAGATACCATATGACACCTCCTTTATGATTAGGAGTATAGTCTTCATATATAAAGTAATCGCAAAGAAAAGGTTAAGAAATATTAAATACAAAATACCGCATATATGAAACAAGTGCTCCTCCTTACCAAGCATCCTCATAAATTTACAAAATACCCATGCAGGAAATGTACTGCATCCTCCCTCATAAGAAATCTGACCTCTTTTCAAGGTTGTCATGGCTTATTGCTCATAATCACTTTGAAATCCTTGTTTCTTCCCAATAATTCATTTAAAAAGCCTGCATGGTCATCATGTATTATTTCTTCCGTACATTTTTCTTTATTATACCATTCCATTATTTGTCTGTATTGTCTTCGGTTTCCATTGGTAAAAAATCTGAATACTCTATTTATTTTTTGCTATGATATGCTTATATTTTCCACTCACAGAATTTGCAGCCGGAAGTTTTTCTGATAAGTATACATCTGCCAAAACACCATTTTTAGAAAGATAACTCTCCACTGCTTTTCTTGCAGCCGTAAATATTTCCTGTTTGTTATCCGCAATCAGCCGAAGTTCCAAGCGGTCATCTTCCTGCTGAATAAGTTGAAATCGTTCAATGCCATGAACTTCTTTCAATACTGCATAAAGTGACATAGGGGCAATTCTAATTCCATTTTCAAAGCAAAGAATATCGTCTGTTCTGCCTTCAACAGTAAGCCAAGGTCTCATATTACCACATCTACAGGGTTCATTGTGAAGAACCACTCTATCCGTAATCTCAAATCGAATAATTGGACAAATCCTGTTCGCTAAATTTGTCAGCAGCACCTTAGAAGATTGTGTACCGAACGGAACAGGTTTATTGTTTTCATCAACAGCTTCAAGTATAACCCAGTCATCGTTGATATGGAAATGACGTGCAGTACATTCGCAAGCCATCGTTCCACCTTCTGTACAGGAATAATTTGTTTGAACATAGCAACCGAATACATTTGATAAATGTTCGCGCACATCATCATTCAGTTTTTCTCCCCCTGTCATAATAATCGCAGGTTTAATTTTTAATCTGCCCTTTTCCTGTTCATCCGCCAATACTTCCATAGCCGTAGGATAACATCCTACCATAGAAGGTTGAAATTCATTCAGAACATTTACAATTTCATCCGTTGGTTTACGTACTTCGAAAGTTTTCATCACATTTTTCTTCCAAGGCATCTTGCGAAGATTGTATCTTACAGAACCGCAGCCAAGATAAAACCCATTATCTGCGAAAAGAGCAATTGTTTTCTTACCGGATTTAATAAATGCGGTCATATCCTCTTTTCGTGCAAAGCTACGAATTACACCAATTGCCGACGAAACATTTATCGTTGATTCATCATAAAGTACAACACAGGGATTGCCTGTAGAGCCGGAAGTAGTATAAACAAGATATTTTCCATCAAGCTTTGTTCCTACATTGGAGATGTCAGACATAAAATGCTCGACTTTTGCTTTTGTAATACTGCGGTCTGTAATCCATTGGTCGAAATGAGTCATCATTTCTTTTTTATTTGTAACAGGTAATGCAGATAATGGCGCATTCTCATCAATGTGTTCATAAAGTGCTGCAAAATATGGGCTATTTACCTTTACATAAGAAATAAGTTCCTTTAAACGCTTTTGTTGCAAAGCTACGCGCTCACTATTGCCCATTCTATCTGCCCTTTTTGTAAGAGCCAATGCTTTTAATAAACTGATTTTTTTCATAGCTGGTCTCCTCATCAAATCCTTATATTTCTCCACCTATTTATTTACCAACGCATAAAGCTTCGAATTAATATATTCTTCAATAGTACACATTTTTCGTAAGTATATATAATCATCATATTCAGATGTGTGCACTCTTTACACGGAATTGAGCCGCTTATACACGGAATTGTCACGTGTACAAGCGGCTCTTACATGATTTTCTGTGGTCTTGAGCAATAATCTGTAATGGAATTATTTAATAGAGTAGTGGGGATTGGTGATTTTGTTTTATCCGCCTTATTTGTTCCCTTTATACTTATCCTCGAATCATAACCCATAACTCCATTCGTATTACCTGTAGCCATTTCAAAATCATTGTCCCTCGTTACCAGATTCTTTTCGCCAATTTTATAGCATTTGCTATTTCTCAAATCCAGCATCTGTTCCATAATAGCCACTTTTGAATACATGGTATTCGCATCTCTTCGTGGATTACAATCTTCTCTGGTGATTGTTCCTCCTACACAAGCCTCATAAAATTCATTTGCACTCAATGTTTCACTTTTTATTCCTGCTAAGTGCATAAAATTATTCTTTCCAAATCTAACCTCATAATAATCACACCATTTAAGTATTCCAAAAGACCAGTTTTATCCTTGTATATCATACTATTTTTATCACTTGAAAAACTCTCATTATTAGGATTAAAATATCTGCTCATTTAACCAGTCCTTCCTGTACTACAAATAAACGCAACTGTTCAGCAGGTCTGCGTTTATCCAAAATTCCATATATTATCTATTTTTTCTTCTCTCCAGCCTGCCAACTCAATTCGTGGCTTTTGAAAAAAGTAATGGGAAGCGCCGTAGAGTACCACAATAGTTTTTTCATCATCATTATAGTCTTTATTATTTCTCCTTCAGTCCATTCCTATAAAGACCATCACGCATCGGACATTCTCTTCTGCATTTATTACAATCCACAGTATCAAATCCTCTTGCTGTATTGCCGTAGGTATTTTGCCTACATTTCTTTTGTGTAACAGATTTGTCCTGTATTGCCAATACAGGACATGAATCTAAACATTTCGTACATTCCGGGATGCATATATTTTTACAAACCGGGTCACTTTCAAAATCTACATTGGTTAAGACGGCACCTAATGTAAGTCTGTTTCCGTATTCCGGATTAAGTAACAAGCTACTTTTACCAATCTGTCCAATTCCACAGGCTACTGCCACATGTTTCATTGATAACAACCCTTTTCCTGTCATGTTTTCAGTTTCCCAATACTCATAAGGAGAATCCGAAGGAATTGGTACACATATTCCATCATATTCCTTCTCAATGATTTTTGCTGCCAAAAAAACTATTTCATCTACCTTGTGTACGACATCTGCATTAAAATGTCCGTATATCAGTCTTGGCTCAACACGAAGAAGTCCTTTGGGAAGTGCTATCCCTACTGCAATCACAGATTTACAATCAGGGTATAAATCTGTAGGACGAAAATCGACTGGTGCTTCGATAAACCGCTCCATTCCTCCGAATCCACATACATCAGCACCCAAACCTAATATTTTTTCTCTTATTTCATCTTTTCTAACCATACAACTCTCCAAAATTTTTGAATTATAGTTCACTTATTAACATATTCCAAAAACTCTTTTGTCTGGGACCAGTATTTGATTCCCCAGTTTTCAAAATTCCATTCCTCCATATAATCGTTACACTCATAATCAATATAGTATAACTTATCTTCCTGTACTACAAAATTAGTCGGGAAATAATCAATATTCGTGTGAGCGGCATATAAAACTACGCACATTTCTTTTACCTGCTCTACAAAAGTCGGTTTTACCTCATTTCGCAAGACGTAATCAAATATGGTGTCTCCCTTTATATACTCTTTCAAGATTCTTTCCTTTTCAATATCCACCTCAAACATCTCAGGCATGGGAATTCCAATTGTTTTCAAACGTTCATAATCCTTTATTTCTGATTCAATCTTATTTCCAAACTGATAATAATCACATGGTTCATGGTGAATCTGTTTTAGCACGTATTCCTTCGTCCCATCCGTCACCAGATAAGAATATCCCCCTTTTCCGTGACCTAACAATTTTATGACTTCATATGACTTTTCATTTACACACATCTCTTTCATTTCTATTCCTCCTGACAATTAGTGCGCCTCCATTTAGAAGCTGCTGATTTCTATATTTATGGGCAAAAATAATTTCCTGTTCCGGCAAATCAATTGGCACCTGTTGCTCACCTGCATTTATGTATACTTCAATGGTTA
Source organism: Lachnospiraceae bacterium (assembly GCA_017424235.1). Taxonomy (GTDB): domain Bacteria; phylum Bacillota; class Clostridia; order Lachnospirales; family Lachnospiraceae; genus COE1. The sequence goes on from JAFPAQ010000266.1 coordinate 4,069, forward strand.
CATCGCCCGGTCTTGCATAGCTGATGAACCTGCCTTTCGTATTCTTCCATTGTATTTCACTGCCTTTTAGTGCCTTGTATTTTTTTCGAATACGAATAAGCGATTGAATCTCTTCTATAATGGAGTCATATTTCCCACAATCAATCTCTTCC
>JAFPAQ010000267.1 GCA_017424235.1 Lachnospiraceae bacterium
AAAGGAGTTTTTGATATACTACCGCCACAGTTAGGACATACTGCATCTTGTAAATTTTGCTGTTCAAGGTTTTCAAAGTCGAATTTAAGCCCAATTACTTTATTGGTTTCATTTTTATCAAGTTTTACGATAGCATCAAATTTTTTACCTGCTTTTGATTTAAAACCATGAATAGTATCTGTGTGTCCTTCTGTGAGCAACTTTACAACCTGATCTTCAGCTAATTCATTTTCACAGATTTTACCAATGGAAAATCTACAACTATCAGGATTATCTTTACTATAATTTGAACAACCATAACCAAAAGGTGTAGTAATTATATCACTATTGCATATAGGACATTTTGCTCCTATCTTTCTACGTGCACCAAGTCCTCTAGCATTTTTTCCAGTAAAGCTGCTTATTCTTGATGCAATTGCCTGAGTAAGATTATTGTCGCGTATATTTATAGTTTCTTTGCGAATAAATGCTTCAAGTTTTTTACGGTATTCACTCATATCAACAGTTCCCTGAGTGATTCCGTCAAGTCCTTTTTCCCATGAGGCGGTCATTTTAGGATTTAATAATGCAGGTACAGTCATAACGACAACCTCATAAATCATTTCACCAAAAGCTTCTGTTGAAATAACCTGAGTACGTTTATTTAAGTTTAAATATCCAATTCTGATAAGCTTTCGTATTATTTCAGCACGTGTAGCACTTGTTCCAATTCCTGAACCTTTTATCTGGGCACGGAGTTCTTCGTCTTCGATAAGCTGTCCTGCATTTTCCATTGCAAGAATTATAGAACCGGATGTATAGTGTTTTGGAGGAGATGTTTTACTGTCTTTTATTTCGTAACCGTTAACACAAATGCAATCGCCTTGTTTTAAGGTATCAGCTATTTGCAATAATTTTAATGCGTTTTTCTTTTTAACAGCATAGTTGTCTTCTGAATTGTTATCATCTGTTTTTTCTGAATTACTGTTTTCTGAGTTGGAAATGTCTTCATCATCATTTAAACTGTCAAGAGTCTTTCCCATTATTTCAAGATAGCCTAAGACACTAAGAAGTTTTGCATTGGCAAAAAGATTTTCACCTGAAACCTCGATTATAAGTTTAAGTGTTTTGTATTCTGCAGGAGGGTAAAATATGCTTAAAAATCTTCTGACAATAAGGTCAAAAACTTTTTTTTGCAAATCACTTAAACCTGACAGCTCTGTCAATTGTCCGGTCGGAATAATTGCATAATGGTCAGTTATCTTACTATCATCTGTGTAATGTGTTTTTGCAATATTAGAGTATGAATTATTATTTATTATTTGACCAACAAATGGTTTTACTGGTTCATAGTCTTTTAGTTTAAATATTGTTTTTTGTATTTCTTTAGCTACTGCAGATGATAAAACCCTTGCATCTGTTCTAGGATACGTTGTCAGCTTTTTTTCATATAACTCTTGTGCTATTTGCAAAGTTTCATCAGGACTTATTTTAAATTTTTTAGAACATTCAGCTTGGAGTTCAGCCAGATTAAATAGTAATGGAGCTTTTTTCTTAGTCGTTCCCTTTTCAATTGATTTTATTTCTGCAGTCTGCCCTTCAAAAGAATTTATAAGTTCTTCAGCGTCATGCTTTTCTTTGAAACCATTTTCTTTATATAACTTGGGAGATTCATAATATTTTGTTCTTTCAACAGCCTTCCACTCTGCTTCTATATTTCCTTCTGTAAAATTGCCAATAACTCTATAAAATGGAGTTTCCTTAAAATTTCGTATTTCGCGCTCTCGATTTACAACCATCCCAAGTACGCAGGTCATAACACGTCCTATTGCAATTGCAGTGTATTCTTTTGTTGCAGCAGCATCATTTAAGAGTTTGCCATATTTTACAGACATTACTCTTGAAAAGTTAATTCCCATTGCATAGTCTTCTATTGAGCGCATAATACCTGAAAAGCCAAGATTTGCATAGTCGGACATAGGTTTTGCCTCAGCAACTCCTCTTCTGATTTCTTCCTCTGTTTGAGAATCTATCCATACTCGCAATTCTTGCATTCCTTCACGGACTCCACCAAAATTGCGGATATTTTCTTCTATTGTCTGTCCTTCTTTTCCAGAGTCGCCTGCCCAGTAAACTGTGTCAATATCTTTTCTGTGAAGCAGATTGTGCACAATTTCATATTGTTGCTTTACAGATGGTATGATGTCATATTTGTATTTTTCAGGAAGAAAGGGTAAATCTTCTAAAGTCCATTTTTTGTATTTGATATCGTACTGTTCCGGATATACCATTTCTACGAGATGTCCCACACACCATGTTATGACATATTTGTCATTTTCGATATAACCATTGTTTCTTCCGGATACGCTGAATACTTTTGCATAATCCTGTGCAACGGAAGGTTTCTCTGTTATTATCAACTTTTTTCCCACAAAATTACCTCTGATTATCAAAATACCATTTAGATATTTGATGTATTGGAAATTTAAAGCTCCTTCAGAAATTGAAGGAGCTTTATTACATTTTTAAACTATTTTTTATTACTATTTCTTTGTGATATAACCTTGTGCTTTAAGAAGTTCTGCACAAAGAACAGCACCACCGGCAGCACCTCTTACAGTGTTGTGAGATAATCCGACAAATTTCCAATCATATACATGATCTTCACGAATTCGTCCAACTGAAATACCCATTCCGTTTTCAAAATTGACATCAAGATTAACTTGCGGTCTATTGTCTTCTTCAAGATACTGAATGAACTGCTTTGGAGCACTTGGAAGACCTAATTCCTGTGGAACTCCCTTGAAGTTTACAAGTTTTTCAATTAACTGTTCTTTTGTAGGCTTTTTCTTAAATTTAACAAATACAGCAGCTGTATGTCCGTTAAGAACCGGAACACGAATACACTGACATGTAATTACCGGAGAAGTTGCAGGTTCAATAACACCATCTTTGATTTCGCCCCAGATTCTAAGAGGCTCTTTCTCGCTCTTCTCTTCCTCGCCGCCAATATATGGAATTATGTTTTCAACCATTTCAGGCCAATCTTTAAATGTTTTACCTGCACCTGAAATAGCCTGATATGTTGTGGCTACAACTTCATATGGCTCAAATTCTTTCCACGCTGTAAGAACCGGAGCATAACTCTGGATAGAGCAGTTAGGCTTAACAGCTACAAAACCTCTCTTTGTACCAAGACGCTTTTTCTGGAATTCGATTACGTTCATGTGGTCTGGATTGATTTCAGGAACTACCATAGGAACATCAGGAGTCCATCTGTGAGCAGAGTTGTTACTTACAACAGGAGTTTCTGTTTTTGCATAATCTTCTTCTATTTTCTTAATCTCTTCTTTTGTCATATCTACAGCTGAGAATACAAAATCAACTTCTGCAGCAACTTTTTCAACTTCATTTACATTCATGACTACTATATTTTTAACTGCTTCCGGCATAGGAGTTGTCATTTTCCATCTGTCACCTACTGCTTCTGCATATGTTTTTCCGGCAGAACGTGGGCTTGCTGCGATTGTAGTTACCTCAAACCATGGATGATTCTCTAATAATGAGATAAATCTCTGACCTACCATACCTGTACCACCAAGGATACCAACTTTTAATTTTTCACTCATAATTTACTCCATTCCGCTGCTTTGCAGCAATTTATATTGTGCAGATTTTGGACCATTTAAAATTCATAGTCTATACAAGCTCTGCCATCTCTTACTTCTTTTATAAATTTCCCAAATTCAAGATGAATAGGATCTTTCTGATATTGATTTAAGTCATCAATAGAATCAAAGTCACAAATTAAAGAAAATTCATAATTGCTTTCAGGGGTACCTTCTGCATTTGTAACTACTTCAAGTCTTTTTAAAGATTTAATTTCATTAAGACTTGAGGAACGTTTAACAGCTTCTTTAATATTTTGTTCTTTGTTTTCTTCTTTGAATTTGAACATACATATATGACGAATCATTATATTCATACCTCCTGCAAATAGATAAAATTAATCTTCTAAATATGATTTATTTATTTTGATTACTTCCTTCATCGCATCAGGTCCCGGAGCACCTATCGTCATTCTTTTATTGACACAAGTTTCAAGACTTACAGCATCATATATGTCATTATCAAATACAGGACTTATTGCTTTTAATTCTTCTAATGAAAGCTTATCTATAGAGGTATTCTTTTCAATGCAGTATAACACTAGCTGTCCAATTATGCCATGTGCATCTCTAAATGGAACACCATGATTAACAAGGTAATCTGCTGCATCAGTTGCATTGGTAAATCCTTTCATTGCACTGACTTCCATTATTTCTTTGTTAAATTTTATTGTTCTAAGCATTCCTGTAAAAAGTGCTACACAGCCCTTAACCGTATCTATTGCATCAAAGGTAAGTTCTTTATCTTCCTGCATATCTTTGTTATATGCAAGAGGGATTCCCTTCATGGTTGTAAGCAATGACATTAATGCACCGTATACACGACCGGTTTTACCACGTACTAGTTCAGCTATATCAGGGTTCTTTTTCTGTGGCATAATACTGCTTCCGGTTGAATATGCATCATCGATTTCAACAAATTTGTACTCGTTAGAATTCCAAATAATAATTTCTTCACAGAAGCGGCTAAGATGCATCATTATTGTAGACATAGCTGACAAAAATTCAATAAGATAATCTCTGTCCGCAACTGAATCCATACTGTTCAAGGTTGGACCTGCAAAATCAAGTAATGCAGCAGTATAGTCACGATCTAATGGATATGTAGTACCTGCAAGAGCACCTGAACCTAATGGACAATAATTCATACGTTCATATATGTCATCCAGTCGCATTCTATCTCTTTTAAACATTTCAAAATACGCACCCATATGATGTGCCAAAGTAATTGGTTGTGCCTTTTGTAAATGCGTAAATCCAGGCATATAGGTATTTGTATTCTCTTCCATTATATTAAGAATAACAGATAGAAGTTCTTTTAAAAGATCATTAATCTCGCATAATTCATCTCTTGTATACAGTTTCATATCAAGAGCAACCTGATCATTTCTACTTCTTCCTGTATGAAGTTTTTTGCCTGCATCACCAATTCTGTCAATCAGATTAGCTTCTACAAAGCTATGAATATCTTCATATTCATCTGTGATTTCCAGCTTCCCGGCTTCTACATCGTTTAAGATACTTTCAAGACCGGTTAATATCTGATCTTTTTCAGCTTCAGTCAAAATACCCTGTTTTGACAGCATCTTAACATGAGCCATGCTACCACTGATATCCTGCTTAAAGAACTTTTGATCAAATGAAATGGAAGCATTGAAATTGTATACTAATTTATCGGTCTCTTTTGTAAAGCGACCACCCCAAAGCTGTGCCATATTTCCTCACATTCCGTCGTTTATACGACTTCTATTTTAATTTAATATAATAAACTATTAA
>JAFPAQ010000268.1 GCA_017424235.1 Lachnospiraceae bacterium
CTTCGTGACCTTTCTAAAGAAGCTTGATGAAAAATATCCTAAGGGTGACATTATCCGAATTATTCTGGATAATCACTCTGCACATACATCCAAAGAAACACAAGAATATTTGAATACGATTCCTGGACGCTTTGAGTTTGTATTTACCCCAAACATGGTTCATGGTTAAACATGATTGAAGGTTTTTTCAGTAAAATGACAAAACAGATGCTAGGTGGAATCCGTGTAGAAATCAAGAAAGAACTTGAGGATAGAATCTACAAGTACTTTGACGAAATTAACAAAGAACCTGTTCCCTACAAATGGACTTATAACATGCAAAAATGCTTAATATTAGATTTATCTGTTTCTGTGGCAAAAGGACTGGATGTTGATAAGCCGAGGAATCTGGCGAAGTCGGTGACGGTGGAATAGGATAGTGTTTTGGCAGAAGAATTGAGAAAGTATCGAAGTGATTCTTGTAGCTATTACACAGTGGGGTCAGACTTCGTTAAAAAAAAGAAAATGTGTATTTTTTCTCAGGAGAATGAATACAATATATATCAAATGCTTGCAAATATATTAATATTATGCTAAATTGTATTCGAGGAGAGTGATACTATGACAACAATTAGTTTACGAATAGATGATGATATGAAAAGAGAACTTGATGAGATGTGTGCAGAGATGGGAATGAATCTTTCCACATTTTATATGATTTATACGAAAAGAGCATTAAGGGATCGTAAGATTCCATTTGACATTGAAGCACCAGTAGATCCGTTCTATTCAAAATCAAATGTAGATGAGGGAAATCCAGCGAACCCCATTTGAGGGCCGAGGTGAACCAGAGGGGCTTAGGGGTAATTTGAGCGGAAAATGGAGCAGACGAATCAGTCAGAAAGACCGTTTAGTTTATGAAGTAACAGATGATACGGTTATTGTAGTTCAATGTAAAGGTCATTATGATGATAAGTAAATTAGAACCTGATGAGGCAAGGCAGTCCTGAAAGCATTGAAAGACTGATAGAGGACATAAAATGAATAAATCCCCATACACACAAAAATCAAGTGAGATAACAAAGATAGGAAGACTTGAGATACATATGGATCAGCTTGAACATAAGGGAGTGGTGCAACCATATTCGTATGCGTCTGTTCCGGAAGGAGTGCATGTACTTCCAATTGTTGGAGATAAGGTATGTTTATTGAGACAGTACAGGTATCCAATAGACCAGTGGACTTATGAGTTTCCCGGCGGAGCGATAGAAGATGGTATGTCGCCGGAAGAAGCAGCTTTGAGGGAGCTTAGGGAAGAAGCAGGGTATGAGGCAGCAGAGTTGATTTCTTTAGGATATGTGCATCCGTCGTATGGATATACAGATGAGAAGGTGTATCTGTTTGCAGCAATCTGTTCCAATAAGATTGATGAGAGCTTAGAACCACTGGAGGTAATTGAAAGTGACCTGTATACCTTTGATGAGGTGGATCAGATGGTCGAGGATGGCAGAATATCCTTAGGGAATGCGATACTGTGCTGGATAAGGTATAGAAGATGATATAATTCTTGAAGAATATCAAGTGAGGTGACAAATGCTGATCAGTATGGAAAATAATATGAGAGATTATCAGATGGAGAAAGAAGCCAGGGAGAAGAGAATATTGGCATATGCCGAGGATATACAAAATCGTACATTGGCATTGTCATCAGAAATTGTAAAGGAATTGGTAGATGAGAGGCATCGTCAGAAAATGACACAGAAGGATATAGCCGATATTACAGGCATTCAGACATCAAATTTAGCAAGGCTTGAGAGCGGCGGCAGAGTGCCGACGCTGGTGGTGCTTCAAAAATACGCGGCAGCTTTGGGAAAACATATAGATCTAAAGTTATGTGACAAAGTTGAGGAATGACTGGGAACAGAGAAACGATTGTTTCTCTGCATTTACACAGAATATCATCAGTGATAATATACGATGTGATATATAAATACAATTGATTAAGGCGTAGACATGATTGACAGAAAAAATGAGAAAATAGACGGAAGCATAGAAGCATTGAATTCCTTTCAGATAACCGCAGCTACGGCAGGGCTGGATAAAGCAAGCAAAGCGGCACTCCATAATATTGAAGTGATCTCAACAATCTTGAAAAATGCAGTCCGGGAATATAGAGATTACACGAAAGAGGAAATCATGGGGTGGAACCTTTTGGGGTATCGTATGCGTATTGTCTGTAAAATAAATAACGTTTAAATGCGTATTGTTCTGAAAAATGACGAAACTATATTGCGTTTTATCCGACCTATGTATATAATTACGATTAGCACATAGATTATAATACATGGTGGTGATACAATGATTTTTAGAAGAAAAATATATCAGAATTTACGTGACTGGAAAGATTCTACATCTGGAGAAAAGGCACTTTTGATAGAAGGAGCAAGGCGTATCGGAAAGTCTACAATTGTAGAAGAGTTTGGAAAAAATGAATATAGAAGTTATTTGATGATTGATTTTAATGATGCCAGTGACATGGTGTTTTCAGCATTTGATCAATATTTAAATGATCTGGATACTTTTTTTATGATTCTGCAAACAGAATACAATGTGGTGCTATATCCAGGGGAAAGTCTGGTCATTTTTGATGAAGTGCAGAAATTTCCCAAAGCAAGACAATCCATAAAAAAGTTAGTTAAAGATGGAAGATATCACTATATAGAAACAGGATCATTAATCTCGATTCGTGATAATGTGAAAAATATTACATTGCCATCAGAGGAACGTTCACTCAAAATGTATCCTATGGATTTTGAAGAATTTTGTGAGGCGCTTGGTGAAACAATGACTTTTGAATACATCAGAAAATGCTTTACGGAAAAGAGACCATTGGAACAGGGATTACATCACAAGGCAATGATGCTTTTTAAGCAATATATGCTTGTTGGTGGAATGCCTAAAAGCGTAGATGCTTATTTAAAAAATAATAGAAGCTTTATTCTGGTTGATAGTGAAAAAAGGGATATCTTACAGCTGTATGCAAATGATATCAGTAAGATAGATGGTAAATATAAGTCAAGGGTTTTATCTATTTTTAAACAGATACCAAGCTTTTTATCGTTGCATGAAAAAAGAGTTCGTCTGTCAAATATTGAGGAAAAATCTACATTTCCAATGTATCAGGATACCTTTTTCTGGTTGGGAGATTCCATGATTGTGAACGAGTGCTTTAATTGCAATGATCCTAATGTAGGTCTTTCAATCAATGAAGATAGAACTTATATTAAGTGTTATATGGGTGATACAGGGCTCTTGGTTAGTCAGGCATTTCAGGAAAAAGAACTGGCAGATGGGGAACTGTACAGGGAAATATTGCGGGATAATCTGGGAATCAATGAGGGAATGCTGTTCGAAAATGCAATAGCACAATGTCTGGTGGCAAATGGATATGAGCTATATTTTTATACACATTATAGTCAGGAAAAACACCGTAATGATATGGAAATTGATTTTATAATCTCAAATGGGAGTGCGTTAAAACCCAAAATATATCCAATCGAAGTGAAGTCAAGTAAACGATACACGACTACCTCTTTGAGTAATTTCTGTGAGAAATACAAAAAACGAATTGGTCAGGCTTATATTATTCATACAAAGAATTTGTGTGAGAAAGATGGAATTCTCTGTATTCCATCCTATATGACCCCGCTTTTGTAGAATATCAGACA
>JAFPAQ010000269.1 GCA_017424235.1 Lachnospiraceae bacterium
GTACTCAAATGAAAGTAGGAGTTATCGGAGCAGGAACAATGGGACAGGGCATTGCAAAAGCATTTGCAATGGTTGATGGATATGAAGTTGCACTTTGCGATATTAAGCAGGAGTGGGCTGAAGGCGGAAAAGATAAAATTGCTAAAGGTTATGCCAAGTTAGTAGAAAAAGGAAAGATGACACAGGAGAAGGTTGATGCTATTCTTGCAAGCATCACACCAGGATTAAAAGAAGACTTATGTGCAGACTGCGATTTAATAGTAGAGGCTGCTTTTGAAAATATGGAAGTTAAGAAGACAACATTCTCTGAATTAGACAAGATTTGTAAGCCAGAGTGTATCTTCGCTTCAAACACATCTTCTCTTTCTATAACAGAAATCGGAAATGGATTAACTCGTCCAATGATCGGTATGCATTTCTTTAATCCTGCTGACCGTATGAAATTAGTTGAAGTTATTGCAGGTGTAAATACTCCGGATGCAACTGTAGAAGCAATCAAGAAGATTTCAGAAGAAATCGGAAAGACAGCTGTACAGGTTAATGAAGCAGCAGGATTCGTAGTAAACAGAATTCTTATTCCAATGATTAATGAAGCAGCATTCATCAAGATGGAAGGCGTTTCAGATGTAGCTGGTATTGATGCAGCTATGAAGCTTGGTGCTAACCATCCAATGGGACCATTAGAGTTAGGTGATTTCATCGGTCTTGATATCTGCCTTGCTATTATGGATGTACTTTACAATGAGACAGGCGATAGCAAATATCGTGCATGCCCATTACTTCGCAAGATGGTAAGAGGTGGAAACCTTGGATGCAAGAGCGGAAAAGGATTCTATATCTACAATGCAGATCGTACAAAAACACCAGTAGATGCTCAGTAATAAGTTACGAATAAAGTATTAATAAATGGTAACTTTTGCATTTATAAGATGATGTTTAGAATAAATATTTTTAAAGGAGAGTTAAATCATGGATTTTACTTTAAGCAAGCAGCATGAAATGGCAAGATCTCTTTTTAGAGAGTTTGCAGAAAAAGAGGTTAAACCTCTTGCAATTGAAACAGATGAAACAGAAGTTTTTCCTAGAGTAACTGTAGAAAAAATGGCAAAAGCCGGATTTATGGGTATTCCAATTCCAAAGGAGTACGGCGGACAGGGATGTGACATCCTTACATACGCTATCTGTGTAGAAGAACTTTCAAAAGTTTGTGGTACTACAGGTGTTATCGTTTCAGCTCATACATCACTTTGCTGTGATCCAATTCTTACATATGGTACAGAAGAGCAGAAGCAGAAATATTTACCAGATTTAGCAAGTGGTAAGAAAATCGGTGCATTTGGTCTTACAGAGCCAGGTGCTGGTACAGATGCGCAGGGACAGCAGACAAAGGCTGTACTTGATGGAGATGAGTGGGTTCTTAATGGATCTAAGATTTTCATCACAAACGGTAAAGAAGCAGATGTATATGTAATCTTTGCCATTACAGGTGTTGTTGAGAAACGTGGCAGAATGACAAAAGAAATCTCTGCTTTCATCGTTGAAAAAGGAACTCCTGGATTTACATTTGGTACAAAAGAGAAGAAGATGGGTATCCGTGGTTCTTCAACATATGAGTTAATCTTTACAGATTGCCGTATTCCAAAAGAGAATATGTTAGGACAGCAGGGCAAGGGCTTTGGTATCGCTATGCATACTCTTGATGGTGGACGTATCGGTATCGCAGCTCAGGCACTTGGTATTGGTGAAGGTGCGCTTGAGAGAACAATTGAGTACGTAAAGGAAAGAAAACAGTTTGGACGTGCTATCAGTGCATTCCAGAATACACAGTTCCAGTTAGCTGATATGGCTACAAAAGCTCAGGCAGCTCAGTACATGGTTTACAAGGCAGCTTGCACAAAGGATCAGTATACAAAGGATCATAAGACATCTTATGGTGTTGAAGCAGCTATGGCTAAATTATATGCAGCTGAAATGGCTATGGAAGTAACAACAAAGGCTGTTCAGTTACATGGTGGTTATGGTTACACAAGAGAATACGAAGTTGAGCGTATGATGAGAGATGCTAAGATCACAGAGATCTATGAAGGAACAAGCGAAGTTCAGAGAATGGTAATTTCTGCAAATCTCTTAAAGTAATATTGAGACATAGTTCAATTCAAAAATAAATTCAAAATAAATTATATAAGGAGAATAAACAATGAAAGTTGTAGTATGTGTTAAACAGGTACCTGATACAAAGGGTGGCGTTAAGTTTAATCCTGATGGTACACTTGATAGAGCAGCTATGCTTACAATCATGAATCCTGATGACAAAGCAGGTCTTGAAGCAGCATTAAGATTAAAGGATCAGTATGGAGCAGAAGTAACAGTACTTACTATGGGACTTCCAAAGGCTGAAGAAGTACTTCGTGAAGCACTTGCTATGGGTGCTGACAAGGGAATCCTTGTAACTGACAGAGTACTTGGTGGAGCTGATACATGGGCTACTTCACAGACTCTTGCCGGTGCACTTCGCAATATAGATTATGATTTAATTATTACAGGACGTCAGGCTATCGACGGTGATACAGCTCAGGTTGGTCCTCAGATTTCAGAGCATCTTGGTATTCCGGTTATCTCTTATGCTCAGAAGCTTGAGATTGAAGGTGACTATGTAAAGGTTGAGCGTCAGTATGATGACAGATATCATGTATTAAAGGCTAAAATGCCTTGCTTAGTTACAGCACTCGCTGAATTAAATGAGCCTCGTTATATGACTCCAGGTGGAATCTTTGATGCTTACAATGCAGAGATTACTACATGGGGAAGAGCAGATTTAAAGGATGTTGAAGATTCAAACCTTGGTCTTAAGGGTTCTCCAACTCAGATCGCTAAGGCATCTGATAAAGTAAGAAAAGGACAGGGAGAAAAGGTTACTTTAGATCCTACAGAGTCAGTTTCATACATTATGGACAAATTAAAAGAAAAGCATGTAATCTAATGCATATTTTATCAATGGAGGTCAAACATGAGTTTAGAAGAATATAAGGGCGTATATGTCTTTGCTCAGCAGGTAGATAACAAAGTAAGTGGAATCTCTTTCGAGTTAATCGGAGAGGGTAAAAGACTCGCAGAGAAATTAGGCGAACAGGTAACAGCAATTTTAGTTGGTAGTGATGTTAAAGGTCTTGCAGATGAACTTGCTGCATATGGTGCAGACAGAGTTATCGTTGTAGACGATCCAGAATTAAAAGAGTACAGAACTGAGCCATATGCACATGCATTATCATCAGTTATTGAGAAATATAAACCAGAAATCCTTTTAGTTGGTGCTACAGCAATCGGACGTGATTTAGGTCCTAGAGTTTCAGCCAGAGTACATACAGGTCTTACAGCTGACTGTACATTACTTGAGATTGGTGATTTCCCAATCAACCCAATTCCAGGAAAAGAGCAGAAGCACAATCAGTTGCTTATGACTCGTCCTGCATTTGGTGGAAACACAATTGCTACAATTGCTTGTCCTGAGTTCCGTCCACAGATGGCAACAGTTCGTCCGGGTGTTATGCAGAAGCTTCCTAAGAATGAGGGTGCTAAGGCTGTTATCGAGGAGTTCAATCCAGGATTTACACCAGACAATAAGTACGTAGAAATCGTAGAGGTTGTTAAGAACCTTACAGATACAGTAGATATCATGGATGCAAAGATTCTTGTATCAGGTGGTCGTGGAGTTGGAAGTGCAGAAAACTTCAAACTTCTTGATGATCTTGCAGAAGCAATTGGCGGTACAGTAAGCTGCTCACGTGCAGTAGTAGATGCTGGCTGGAAGAACAAAGATTTACAGGTAGGTCAGACAGGTAAGACTGTACGTCCTAACGTATACTTTGCAATCGGTATCTCAGGTGCTATTCAGCATTTAGCTGGTATGGAAGAATCAGATATCATCATCGCTATCAACAAAGATGAAACAGCTCCTATCTTTGATGTAGCTGATTATGGTATTGTAGGTGATCTTAATAAGATCCTTCCAGCACTTACAGAGCAGATTAAGGCTGAAGTTAAGAATAAATAATTTCGAGTAATTTAGTTACTTATTTTGTGTCCAAACGGTTTTGAGCGAGTAAAACAGGTTATGCCTGTTTTACTCGTTTTGTTTTATGTTATAGGAAATTGCGACAGTGTAGTGTGAATATGCGGATGCGCTGGCATCCGATTTTTTTTAGAATGTGAATGGGAATAAAAATGAAGAAATTAATAATTTTTGATCTTGATGGAACTATATTAGATACATTAGAAGACTTGACTGATTCAACAAATTTTGCTTTATCCCAAAATAATATGCCGGAGCATACGATTAGTGAGGTTAGAAGCTTTGTTGGTAATGGAATAAGAAAACTGATAGAAAGAGCTGTACCTCAAAATACATCTGTAGAAGTTATAGATAAGGTTTTTGCTGATTTTAAAGAATATTATAACATTCATTGTATGGATAAGACAAAGCCTTATACAGGTATAACTGATTTGATGGATAAATTGAAAAAAGCGGGATACAAGCTTGCAATCATTTCTAATAAAGCTGATGATGCGGTGCAGATTTTAAGAGAACAATTTTATAAGGAATATATTGATTATGCTGCTGGAGAGATTGAAGGTGTAGAAAGGAAACCTAGTCCTGAATCGGTAAATATATGTCTTGCAGATATGCAAATTTTGAAAGAAGAAGCTGTATATGTTGGTGATTCAGATGTAGATGTTGCCACAGCATATAATTCGGGTGTTGATTTTATAGCAGTCTTATGGGGATTTAGGGATAAGACTTTGTTATTAGAAAATGGGGCAAAAAAATTTGCAGAGGATACAAACGAATTGTTTGATATAATTTCTAAAATGTAGTTAATAACATATTGCTAAAAATATTTTAACAAATTAACATAATTTCTAAAGAATTATTAAAAAATAACATAAATTGCTGAAAAAAATATAAATATATGATATAATTGTGTAAAAATATGTAATAGGAGGAATTAATATGTGGAGTAGGAAAATGCTAAAGGACAATGCAAAGTTGTTATTAAAACCAAATTATTGGAAAGTTGTTGTAGCTTCAATAATCGTGATGTTTTGTTCAGGTGCATCGGGGTCTGCCAGTGGAAGAGCGGCTAATGAAAGTGGTGTGGTATCAGAACTATCAAATGCAGCAGCAGGGCTTGACATGGAGACTATGTTAAGAATGTTTGCTGTACTAATGTCAATTATTGCTGTGGTTATGTTAATATCAATACTTATAAAGATTTTTGCATTAAATCCATTAATTGTAGGCGCAGAAAAACTTTTTATTAACTGTAAATATGGTACTTCTGAATATAATGATCTTTGGTTTGGATTCAAAAATTCATATGGTAATACAGTAAAAACATTATTTTTACGTGATCTTTTTGTTTCATTGTGGTCTTTACTGTTAGTCATTCCGGGTATTGTAAAGGCGTATGAATATAGAATGATACCATATTTAATAGCAGAAAATCCGCAAATGGACACCAAAGAAGCATTTAGAATAAGTAAACAGATGATGATGGGAAATAAATGGAATGCATTTGTTCTTGATCTGTCATTTTTGGGATGGGTACTTTTAGAGCTTATTACATGTGGCATTGCAGGTATTTTCTATATTAATCCATACATTTTTCTTACCAATGCGGAACTGTATCATGTATTAAAAACAAATAAATAAAAGACAAATAAGGATATAAAAAAGCTATGTAAAGTAATAATTTGCATAGCTTTTTTACTTTATAGGGTTAGGGTGTCAAAAGGTGTTATTTTAGGTTGTAAATTCCCTCCTACTCGATTATAAATTATTACTGTGATAAACTAAGTTATTAATAGTTACTTTTAAGTTAAAGTGAATAAAAATGAGCTACAATAAATTAAAAAAACAGAAAAATAAAATAACAAATTAAATATAATCAATAAATGATGAAAAATATTTGATAAAGTGATATAATATATAAAAATCCTGGAGATAAAATAATATAAAAGGTTGTTGTAATAATGAGTGAAGGAAAAGAAATTACTATTATTTATATAATGTCAGTTAACTGTTAAAGGAGAAGTGATATTTATGCAAAAACAAAAACTGAGCAATAAGATAACTTTGATAATTGCTATTGTTGCAGCAGCATGTATTGGAGTAATATTTCTTATGGCTGATGCAAATATGACAAAGGCTATAAGTGATTCTGCAAATGATAATATGGTCACATCATTAGAGGCAAAGATAGAAATTATTGATCAGTATATTACAAATGCAGAGAATACTCTTATGTTATTTTCAAAGAGTGATGAGCTTAAGGCATTTTTAAAGGATCAATCAAACAAGAACCTTCAGGAAAAAGCCCAGCAATACACAAGTACATATTATGATGGAATGGAAAACTGGGAAGGAATATATTTGGATACCTGGGATACAGTTGTTGTTACACATTCAAACCCTAGTGCAGTAGGACTTATAATGCGAGAGGGTGAATCTGCCAAAAAACTACAGGATGATATCATGCAATTTGATGGTGGGGTATATAATGTAGGAGTGCTTCAGTCACCGGCGTCCGGACAACAGGTTATATCCATGTATGCTCCGATAATTGATAATGGTACTCCTATTGGCTTTGTTGGCGGTGCTATATTGTCAAAGGGACTTAAGGAACTGCTGGATGCTACAAAGGCAGTAGGAATGGATAATGCTACATATTCCATTATCAACGTAAATAACGGTGTATACATATTCGACAGTGATGAGTCACTAATAAATACTGAAACATCAGATAAAGTGGTGCTTGATATTTTGGATGATGTCAAAAATGGTGCATCTGATGGAAAACTTAGCTATGAAAATGAAAGCGGAGAAGATTATTCGGCAGTTTATCATATGATAAGAGACAGAGGCTGGGTATTGATAGTAAAAGACAAAGATTCAGAGATATTTGGAAAAGTACAACAAAGCAGATATGCACTTGGAATAGCATGTACTATGGGATTAGTTATGATAGTGCTGTTTTCAACTTTTGTAATCAGATATGAAATAAAGCCATTGGAGATAGTTACCAATGAAATAAAAAGACTTAGTAATCTTGATTTGAAAGAAGATTCAAGGATAGACAAGTATGTCACTAAAAAGAATGAAATTGGTCAGATTGCAGAAACAGTAAAGGTTTTGTCCGGTAATTTTAGAGGAATAATTGATACACTCAACAGTTGTTCAGCTTCTATGCTTGACAGTTCGCGTGCAATGAAGAATACATCTGCGGAACTGTTTGAGAGTATTGAGAATAGTGCAGCAACTACTCAGGAGCTTTCAGCAAGTATTATAAATACCAATACAGCAATTGATGCTATGACAGGAGAAGTTCAAAAAGTGTCTGAAATGCTTACTGAGATTGAACAGAGTGTAAGAATTGGCAATGACACAAGCAGCAGACTTATAACTATAGCAAATGAAATGAGTAAAACTGCAAATGATACTCTTGAAAATAACAGTCAAAAAATTGAAGAAACTAAAAAGGATATTGAAAAGGCAATTGCAAATCTACAGACTCTTGAAAAAATCAATGGAATGGCGACACAGATTTTGGATATTACACGTCAGACAAATCTTTTGTCACTCAATGCATCAATTGAAGCGGCACGCGCCGGCGAAGCAGGAAGAGGATTTTCTGTTGTTGCAGATGAAATAGGTAAGCTGGCTACAGATTCATCAAATACAGTGGTTCAGATTCAGACGATATGTGAAGAAGCAAATAAGAGCATCGCAAGTGTACATGACTGCTTTAAGGATATCATTGTGTTTATGGAAAAGGATGTTTCAAGTCAGTTTAAGAATTTCTCAGATATGTCAGATAAATATGAAAAAGCCGTAGATGAGATAAAGGATGCAATCAGTTCTATAGATAATATGGCTACAGAGTTTGTAGATTCTGTATCAAGTATAACGGAACAGATTACTCATATTGGAATGGCATCATCCGACAATGCTGCCGGAGTAGATGATATTATTGAGAAAAACAATTCTACAACAATGACAGCTGATGAAATTATTAATGTTGCTGATACGAATAGTAATAATGCAGAACAGATTCAACATATAGTCGAACAGTTCAGGATGTAATGCTGACAAAATGTAAAAAATAGTTGAAAAAATAAGATACATAAAGTATAATTAAGGTGTTAAAAAACTAAGGCGGTTAGAGCCTTATTGATTGGATTTATTTCCGTATTTATAAGTTGGTTACTATAAACCATGTACATTTGTACAACCCACTTGTGAAAATCAATAAGAGTAGTAAAAGTAAAACAGTTTTGCTATATAGACTCTAGTCACCGACCCATTAGTTGTATAAGGGTAATAACGTGAAAATAATTCAAGTGGAATCATTTTGATATGGTTCCACTTTTTGTTTAATAAGAAAATATGTATAAGATTATTTACATTTTATCTATGAGGATATATTGAGTTATGGAAAGCAAATTGAAATTATATGGGTTCAACAACCTTACAAAATCGCTCAGTTTTAATATTTATGACGTCTGTTATGCAAAGAGTGCAAGAGAACAGAAGGATTATATTGCATATATTGATGAACAGTACAATTCGGAGCGATTGACAAAGATACTGTTTCATGTCACTGAAATGATAGGTGCTCATGTACTGAATGTATCCAAGCAGGATTATGAACCACAGGGGGCAAGTGTTACATTTCTTATAGCTGAGAGTAATATGATACCGGCAGGACAAAAAAGTGCTGCAAGTGCTGCCCTTGCATATGAAGATACAATGAATCTTACAAATCATAATGATGAGATAGTTGCACATCTTGATAAGAGTCATATTACAGTGCACACATATCCTGAGTATCATCCTGAAACAAATATAGCAACTTTCAGGGTTGATATCGATGTTGCAACTTGTGGGGAAATTACCCCGCTTAGTACGTTGGATTATCTTATTGGAAGCTTTGATTCTGATATTATTACCATGGACTACAGAGTAAGAGGGTTTACCAGAAATGTTGAAGGTAAAAAGCTTTTTATGGACCATAAGATTACTTCCATACAGGACTATATTGACAGCAGCATTCTGGAAAAATATGATGCCATGGATATAAATATGTATCAGTCAAATATTTTCCATACCAAGATGCTTATAAAAGAGATGGATCTGCAGAATTATCTGTTCAATTCGGATATTTATGAGATTACACCTAAGACAAGACTTCAGATAAGCAATAATTTGAGACAGGAAATGATAGAAATATTTAGTGGAGTGAATATTTACTAAAATAGGAGAACTAGGGAAATGAGTACTTTAGATCAGACAAAGGCTCCGATATTAGAAGCTTTACAGGAAATGAAAAGGAACCGACTTGTTCCATTTGATGTGCCGGGGCATAAAAGAGGAAAAGGTAATCCGGATCTGACAGATTTTTTGGGAGAAAAATGTCTTTCCGTTGATGTAAATTCCATGAAGATGCTTGATAATCTCTGCCATCCGATTTCGGTAATAAAAGAGGCAGAAGAGCTTGCCGCAGATGCATTTGGAGCAGCCCATGCATTTTTTATGGTAGGTGGAACGACTTCTTCTGTTCAGAGTATGGTGTTATCAGTATGCAAGCAGGGTGATAAGATAATCCTGCCAAGAAATGTGCATAGAAGTGTTATTAATATCATGATATTATGTGGAGCTATTCCTGTATATGTAAATCCGGATATGAATAATGATTTGGGCATAGCCCTTGGAATGAAGCTTAGTGCTGTCGAAAAGGCAATTCAGGAAAATCCTGATGCAAAGGCAGTGTTTATAAATAATCCTACATATTATGGAATATGTTCAAATTTGAAGGGAATAACGGAGCTTGCACATAAGCATGGTATGAAGGTGTTAGTTGATGAGGCTCATGGAACACATTTCTATTTTAATAAAGCTTTACCGATGACTGCAATGGAGGCTGGCGCTGATATGGCAGCAGTAAGTATGCACAAATCAGGGGGCTCGCTGACACAGTCGTCATTTTTACTGCTTGGACCTGATATGAGTGAAGGCTATGTAAGGCAGATAATAAATATAACACAAACTACAAGTGGCTCATATCTGCTTATGTCAAGTCTTGATATTTCGAGAAGGACACTTGCATTAGATGGACAGGCAATATTTGATAAAGTAATAGATATGGTAGAATATGCACGAAAAGAAATAAATCAGATTGGTGATTATTATGCATATTCGAAAGAGATAGTTAATAGGGATTCAGTATATGATTTTGATATTACAAAGCTTTCGGTAAATACATTGCCTGTTGGACTTGCAGGTGTTGAGGTATATGATATCCTGCGAGATGAGTATGATATTCAAACAGAGTTTGGAGATATAGGAAACATACTTGCTTATGTTTCTGTAGGAGACAGACCAAGAGATATTGAGAGACTTGTGAGTGCTCTTGCTGAGATAAGGCGTTTATACAAAAAAGACAGAGCAGGTCAGCTTACAGCTGAGTATATAAATCCAAGAGTTATTTTTTCACCGCAGGATGCTTTTTACAGTGATAAACAGTCACTTCCATTGAGAGAATGTAAGGATATGGTATGTGCTGAGTTTGTGATGTGTTATCCGCCTGGAATACCAATACTTGCACCAGGAGAGCTTATAACAGAAGAAATACTTGATTATATAGTATATGCTAAGGAAAAGGGCTGTTCGATGACAGGACCTGAGGATATGGATATTAACAGATTAAATGTCATGACCGGAATAAGAAGTAAATAATTGGTAACTGTTCAGCAGATTTTTACCTGATAGAAAGGTATGGTTATATATATGGAATTATGGTTTACAGAGAAGCATACAGAAAATGTAAAATTTTCCATTAAGGTAGATAAACAGTTATATACTGCTCAGTCAGAATTTCAACGTATAGATATATTTGAGTCTAAAGAATTTGGACGTTTTCTGACACTTGATGGATATATGATGTTAACGGAAAAGGATGAATATATTTATCATGAAATGATGGTACACGTACCAATGACAGTACATCCTAATGTAAAAAAGGTACTTGTTATTGGTGGCGGTGATGGAGGAACAGTACGTGAACTAATAAGATATCCGGGTATTGAGCATATAGATCTGGTTGAGATAGATGAAGAAGTAGTAAAAGCCTGTCGTGTGTTTTTACCACAGACAGCATGTGGATTTATGGATAGCAGAGTCCATATACATTATGATGACGGACTTAAATATGTTCGAAAATATGATGATGAATATGATTTGATACTGGTTGATTCAACAGACCCTTTTGGTCCCGGAGAAGGATTGTTTACTAAAGAATTTTATGGCAATTGCAATAAGGCTCTTAAATCAGACGGTATAATGGTAAATCAGCATGAAAGTCCATTCTATCCTGATGATGCAGTTGCAATGCAAAGAGCGCATAAAAGAATCGTAGAGTCATTTCCGATAAGTAAAGTATATCAGGCGCACATTCCTACTTATCCATCGGGACACTGGCTCTTTGGATTTGCTTCAAAAAAATACCATCCTATAGTTAATCAGGATGTTGCACGTTGGAAGGCTCAGGGAATAAAGACAAAATATTATAATGAGCAATTGCATGCAGGCGCATTTGCACTTCCGAATTATGTTGAAGAATTATTGGAAAATGTAGAAAAATAACAGATATTCTATTTAGTATTTTGTGACTTAGAACAGGAGATAACAATGGAAAGAAATATTGAAACTTTTTTAGGCTGTGACAATGAATTTGATGAGTCAAGAATAGTAATTTTTGGAGCTCCATTTGATTCTACAACATCTTACAGACCAGGTACAAGATTTGCAAGCAAGACTATGAGAGCTGAGTCATATGGACTTGAGACATATAGCCCATATCAGGATTTGGACCTTGAAGATGCTAAGATATTTGATGGTGGAGATCTTGAACTGTGTTTTGGCGATACTAATCTTGCACTTGATGCAATAACAGAATATACTGAGAAAGTGATGCAGAGTGGAAAGCTTCCACTAATGATAGGTGGAGAGCATCTGGTTACTTTGGGGGCAGTGCGAAGCGTTGCAAAGCATTATCCTGATTTGCATATAATTCATTTTGATGCACATGCTGATTTAAGGGAAGAATATTTAGGAGCTCATTTATCACATGCTACAGTTCTTCATCGTGTATGGGATATTGTAGGTGACAACAGGATATATCAGTTTGGTATAAGAAGTGGCGAAAGAGCAGAATTTGAGTGGGGAAGCAAACATGTTATCACACACAAGTTTGATTTTGAAGGTCTTGAAAATGTAATAGAGTCCTTAAAAGGAAAACCTGTATATTTTACACTTGATCTCGATGTACTTGATCCTTCATTTTTTCCGGGAACTGGTACTCCGGAGGCAGGTGGAGTCACATTTTTACAGCTCTTGGATGCAATACTAAAAGTTGGAGAGCTTAATATAGTCGGCTGTGATATAAATGAACTTTCACCATTGCTTGATGCAAGTGGTGCTTCAACTGCAGTAGCACTTAAGGTAATGAGAGAATTATTATTAAAACTTGAAGAAAAGCATATAAGATAGCAGATATAGTATTTGTATTGATTTTTGCTTGTAACTGTTACGATACAGAATAGTTACAGATTAATAATTAAGCATAAAGGAGATAAAAAATGGGAAGAGCATTGATTATTGGTTGTGGAGGAGTTGCAAGTGTAGCAATTCATAAATGTTGTCAGAACAGCGAAGTTTTTGAGGAAATAATGATTGCGAGCCGTACTAAGTCAAAGTGTGATGCTTTGAAGGAAAAGCTTTCAGGCGGAAAAACAAAGATTGAGACTGCACAGGTTGATGCAGATAATAAAGACGAGGTTGTAGCGTTAATAAAGAGTTATAAGCCGGACCTTGTAATGAACATAGCATTGCCATATCAGGATCTTACGATTATGGATGCATGTCTTGAATGTGGTGTTAATTATATGGATACTGCAAACTACGAGCCGGAAGATATAGAGGAGCCACAGTGGAGAGCCGCTTACGAAAAAAGATGTAAGGAAGAGGGATTTTCTGCATACTTTGATTATTCATGGCAGTGGGCATACAAAAAGAAATTTGAAGATGCAGGTATTACAGCATTATTAGGTTCAGGATTTGATCCTGGTGTAACACAGGCATATTGTGCTTATGCATTAAAGCATGAATTTGATGAGATTGATACAATTGATATACTTGACTGTAATGGTGGAGACCATGGATATGCATTTGCAACCAACTTTAATCCGGAAATTAACCTTAGAGAAGTATCAGCTCCGGGAAGCTATTGGGAAAATGGACACTGGGTTGAGATTCCGGCAATGAGCATTAAGAGAGAATATGATTTTGCAGAAGTTGGTCATAAGGATATGTATCTTCTTCATCATGAAGAGATAGAGTCTTTGGCAAAAAATATTCCCGGTGTTAAGAGAATTCGTTTCTTTATGACATTTGGACAGAGCTATCTTGATCATATGAGATGTCTTGAGGATGTTGGAATGTTATCTACTACTCCTATAAATTATGAAGGAAAAGAAATAGTACCTATCCAGTTCTTAAAGGCACTTTTACCTGATCCGGCAAGTCTTGGACCACGTACAAAAGGCAAGACAAATATTGGATGTATATTTACAGGTAAGAAGGACGGAAAAGAAAAGAAATATTATCTGTTTAATGTATGTGACCATCAGGAATGTTATAAAGAAGTTGGTTCACAGGCTATTTCTTATACAACCGGAGTACCTGCAATGGTGGGTGCAATGATGCTTCTTACAGGAAAATGGAACAAGCCTGGTGTATACACAGTAGAAGAGTTTGATCCGGATCCATATATGGAAGCACTTAATAAATGGGGACTTCCATGGCAGGAAAGCTATGAGCCTGTACTTGTAGATTAATGGGTAATGTACGCAGGTAATATTTTGTGAGGTGTTTTCAGAATGCCCCCAAGTTATGCAAGTGCCAAATTAAGCATTAGCTTAATTTGTGTGCATGATAAATAGTTACGTTCACGAGGTAATAGTGAACGGTAACTTAATAGGAGATAAAAGTTGAGCATAAATTATAATATTATTGATAGTATAAAAAATAAAGTTCAGACACCCTGCTATATTGTAAGCGAAAAGCTTTTAGAGGATAATCTTAAGGTTTTGAGAAAGGTATCAGATGCTACCGGATGTAAGATTCTGCTGGCACAAAAGGCATTTTCAACATATTATTATTATCCTTTAGTTGGAAAATATATAGATGGTGTAACAGCAAGTGGACTATTTGAAGCAAAGCTTGGGTATGAAGAGCTTTGTGAAAAGGACATAACTGATGTAACAGGAAAAAGCAAAAAATGTGAGAATCACGTTTTTTCTCCTGCTTTTCCGGATTCGCATATAGATGAGCTTATAGAGATATGTGATCATTTTGTACTTAATTCATTTACACAGTGGAAAAAGTATAAGACTAAGCTTTTGGCAGCGGGAAAAGAGTGTGGAATAAGGATTAATCCTGAATGTTCTACACAGGATCATGATATATACGACCCTTGTTCGCCAGGTTCAAGATTAGGTGTTACTTTAGCAAATTTTGATGAAAATGAATTAGAAGGACTATCCGGATTACATTTTCACTGTCTTTGTGAACAGAATGCAGATGCACTTGAACAGACACTGGTAGCAGTAGAGGAGAAGTTTGGAAAATATCTTTACCGGATGAAATGGTTAAACTTTGGTGGTGGCCATCATATTACAAGAGATGATTATGATGTGGATAAGCTTATTGAACTTATTAACAGGATAAAAGCCAAATATGATGTGCAGGTTTATCTTGAACCGGGTGAAGCTGTTGCTTTGAATGCAGGATTTCTTGTAACTGAGGTTATGGAGATAATTCATAATGGTGATACAGACATTGCTATACTGGATACATCAGCAGCCTGTCATATGCCCGATGTTATAGAAATGCCATACAGACCTCCTGTTTGCGATTCCGGTGAGGCAAATGAAAAGAAATACACGTATAGATTTGGTGGACCTACCTGTCTGGCAGGAGATATAATAGGTGATTATTCTTTTGACAAAGAATTAAAAGCAGGAGACAGAATAGTGTTTGGAGATATGGCAATTTACTCTATGGTAAAAAATAATACTTTTAATGGTATGCCACTTCCTGACATATTAGGTCTAAATATTGATGAATCACTTAAAACTATCAGACATTTTGGATATGATGATTTTAAGTGCAGATTGTAATAGAAAAATGGTAACAAAAAATCGTATGCAGTAATGCATACGATTTTTTTGTTATAGGATAATGTAATAGATTAGTAAACCATTGCTTTTTCTTCGCCTGTGATTACACGGATAGCACCCTGTGCAAGTGCAAGAAGCTCATCTTCGCCAGGATATACTGTAACAGGAGCAATAAATCCTGCTCTTTCTTTAAGCACTTCGATAACTTCAGGATTGTATGCGATACCACCGGTAATGATAATCTGGTCAACCTTTCCCTTAAGTACGCAAGCCATTGATCCGATATCTTTTGCTACCTGTAACAAGAATGCGTCTCTTGCTTCAGAAGCTTTCTGATCTCCTTCATTGGCAAGCTTAGATACTTCACGCATATCATTTGTACCAAGGTATGCATTGAAGCCGCCTTTACCTACAATTTTGCTGTATACTTCCTTCTCGGTATATTTTCCGGAGAAACACATTTTAATGAGAGCACCACTTGGAACTGCACCTGCTCTTTCAGGAGAGAATGCGCCGTCACCGTCTAAAGCGTTAAATACATCAACAACTTTTCCATTTTCATGAGCACCAACTGAAACACCGCCACCCATGTGAACAACGATAAGATTAAGTGATTCATAAGCTTTTCCGATTTCCTTTGCATATCTCTTTGCAACGGCCTTCTGGTTAAGTGCATGGAATACACTTGTACGAGGAAGCTCAGGAACACCTGAATATCTTGCGATTGGCATAAGCTCATCAACTACAACAGGATCTACAATGTATGATGGAACACCGATAGAGTCACCGATTTCTCTTGCAAGGATACCACCAAGGTTAGAAGCATGCTGACCCTGGAAGCCAATCTTGAGGTCGTTAAGAAGATCATCTGTTACAGCATATGTACCACCTGGAATCGGTTTTAACATACCACCACGACCAACAATTACATCAAGAGACTTGATATCAAAATTCTTTGAATCAAGTAAGTCTGTGATGATTTTCTTACGGAAATCTTTCTGGTCTACGATAGAAGCATACTGAGATATTTCTTCTGTTGAGTGTCTTAATGTCTCTTCAAACAATAATGTTTCGTCTTCAAAAACACCAATTTTTGTAGAAGTAGAACCTGGATTAATAATCAAACTTTTGATTGACATTTGTGTTTTCCTCCTAAAATATATTATTTTTTACTACAGTTAGTTCTTTTTCATAGCTTCAGCAACTACAGCACCAAGTGCGATTGAGTTAAGCTTTGCTTCAAATGAATCTGAACGTGATGTAAGGATAACAGGAGCAGCAGTTCCTGTTAAGATATTTCCGTTCTTAACCTCGCAAAGATGTGTAAGAACTTTGTAAACAAGATTTCCTGCATGAATATCTGGGAAAAGAAGAACATCTGCATCTCCGGCGATTTTTCTTCCTGTACCACCCTTATGAGAGGCAGCGGCCTTATCGATTGCCATATCCATAGATAATGGTCCATCAATGATACATCCGGTAATTTTGCCCTCTGCATTCATCTTTGCAAGTTCATCAGCATCAACTGTACAAGGCATCTTTGGATTTACCACCTCAACAGCGGCAATAGGAGCAACCTTTGGCTCTGTAATACCACAAGCATGGCAGATTTCAACAGTGTTGTTAATAATAGCTACTTTATCTTCAAGTGTAGGATATGTCATAAATGCAACGTCTGACAGGAATAAAAGATGGTCAATACCCTTAACTTCAAAGACACATACGTGAGAGAGTGCTTTACCTGTACGAAGACCAACTTCTTTGTCAAGTACGCTCTTAAGGAAGTTCTTTGTATCAATAAGACCTTTCATGTACATATCAGCTTTTCCGTCATGAACAAGCTTAACTGCTGTAAGAGCTGCCTGTACATTATCTTCTTCGTTGATAATTTCAAAACCTGTAAGATCCATATTCATTGTTGCAGCGATTTCTCTGATTTTAGCTTCGTTACCAACCAAAATTGCATCAGCAATACCCTGCTCTTTAGCTGCTTTAACTGCCTCTAATACCGGTTCATCTTCAGCAACAGCAACAGCAACAGTTTTACGGCTGCACTCAGATACTCTCTTCAGTAAATCATCAAATCCTTTACTCATTATGTTCCTCCATTTCATCAATCACAATATAATATTTTATTGTGATAAATTGTAGATTATATTTTCTTTTGGGAATATGAAAAAATAAATCCCTACTCCTTAAAATAGTAGCACTTTCATATAATAAGGTCAAGGGTGTAGCAGGTTTTGGACTTCAATTATATTAAATTCAATAATCCGGTTGTTAATACCTGTAAAATCTTATATACTAAAAATATTAGATAAATATGAAGAAAGCCATGGTTATCAATATGACAGATTTAGAAGAATATTATAATAAATTTAATGAAGAGAAGAGACTTAATTCAAGGCATGGTCAGGTTGAATACAGAGTTTCTATGAAATATATACATGAATATCTTGAAGAACTGATGCAAAAAATAGGAACAGACAAAAAATCTGATATTAAGGTACTTGATATTGGAGCAGGTACTGGCAGATACAGTGTAGCTCTCTCAAATGAGGGATATGATGTCACAGCAGTTGAGCTTGTTAAATATAATTTGGGGATATTAAAGCAAAAGGCCAGTAATGTAAAGGCATTACAGGGAAATGCAATGAATTTGAAAAAACTGGAAAGTGAACAGTTTGATCTAACATTATTATTTGGTCCCATGTATCATTTATTTGGAGATGAAGACAAGTTAAAGGCATTAAATGAGGCTAAAAGGGTAACTAAGAAAAATGGTGTGATCTTAGTTGCATATTGCATGAATGAATATGGTGTGATTACATATGCTTTTAAGGAAAGACATGTTTTGGAATGTATGAAAGAAGACCGTTTTACAAGTGATTTTAAGACTATATCTCATGAAAAAGAACTTTATGATTATATGCGAATTGAAGATATAGACCGATTGAATAAAAGGGCAGACTTAACCAGAATAAAAATTATTTCACCGGATGGACCGGCTAACTATATACGACCATTTTTAAATCAGTTAAGTGATGAAGAATTTGAAATGTTTGTCAAATATCAGATGGCAACAGCTGAAAGACAGGATATTATTGGAGCAGCAGCACATACAGTTGATATACTGATTAAGCAGAGTACATAATAAGAGACAGGGGGTAAATAATTATGGACATTAATAGAATGATGACAGAACTTGATAAGTTGTATGATGAGAATAGAAAGGATGAGATAGAAGGCTTTCTTGTGGCAAATTTTGCTTTTGCGGCTACTGAGGGGGCAAAAGATGCGATGCTTACCTTATACAATGAAATGATTGGATATTACAGAGAAACAGGTCGCTATGAGGAAGCAGTAGATAATAGTAAAAAAGCTATAGCACTTATGGATGATATGGGGCTTCAAGGTACAGTTGCTTATGCAACTACTCTTTTAAATGTTGCAAATGCACATAGAGCAGCAGGTCTTTTGGAGGATGCGCTTGGATATTATACCAGAATATTCCCAATATATAGTAAGCATTTGGAACCTGATGATATGTATTATGCGGGGTTGTACAATAATCTTAGCCTTTTATATCAGGAGCTTGGAGATTTTAAGAATGCCAAAGAGCAACTTGAAAATGCTTTGAGAATTGTTATAAAGAATGAGAATACACAGTTTGAAGTAGCTGTAACACAGGCCAATCTTGCAAATACATGTATTGAACTTGGAGAGGATGAAGAAGCAAAGGCACGCGCAGAAGAAGCAATCCGTATATTTGATGAGATAGGTGTTGATGATGCACATTACAGCGCAGCATTGTCTGCTTTGGGAAGTCTCTATTATATTGATAAAGATTATAAAAAAGCACTTGAGGTAATGAAAAAGAGCAGAGCCTGTGTAGAAAAATATCTTGGAAATGGAAATGTTCAGTATCAGAGACTTACTGAAAATATTGAGATAATAGAAAAGAAGCTCGAGGAACAGATGGCAGAGGAAAATCTTCAGAAGATGATAGAGGAGAATCTTGAGGATAATGTAAAGGAATTTTTTGAAGATACAAAAACTGTTGATGACGTCATTGAGGAATACCTTCAAAATGATGAAGAGCAGACATCTGAAGGTATTGATATAAACACTGAATATGATGATGTAAATATTGATTTTGACAATTTTGATTTAGAAAAAGAGAATGTACATGATGCGGAAGACAATATTTTTGAAGATATCATTGATGATATTGTAGCTGAACAGGAGCCGGTTAATGAGGATAATGCAGAAGTATCAGAAGAAACAGGTGAAGAGGATAATGCAGAAATTTTAGAAGAAATAATTGAAGATGATAATGCAGAAGTATCAGAAGAAATAATTGAAGATGATAATGCAAAAAACGCAGAAGCAGTTAACGATGAAGTTATAAATATACCAACCGAAGAATTGATAACTGACATAAGTGTCGCTTTAGTGAAGGGGGCATCTGATTTCGAAAAAGATATCTCAGAGAAATTCAAGCCGGATGAAAGTCTTGTAGTGGAAGAAAAAATGACAGGAATGTCAATTTGCAGACGGTACTATGAAGAATTTGGAAAGAATATGATTTCTTCAGAATTTGCAGATTATGAAAGTAAGATAGCAGTAGGTCTTGTTGGTAAAGGCTCTGACTGTTTTGGATTTGACGATGTACAATCAAGAGATCATGATTTTGGTCCGAGATTTGTAATGTGGGTTACAAGAGAAACCTATGATGAAATTGGCGACAGACTTCAGAAGGCATACGAGCAGCTTCCGGATGAGTATATGGGAATAAAACGTATTGAAACCTTTCATGGAAGAGACCGTTCAGGAGTCATGGTCATAGAGGACTTTTATAAAAATACTATCGGTAATGATCTCATAAATATTCTTAAGAAGAATGAATTTAGAGAAAGTGTAGATTCAATAAAGGCCTGGCTTGCAGCACCGGAATATGGAATCGCAGCTGCTGTTAATGGCGAAGTGTTCAGAGATGATGAGGGTATTTTTACAGCGTATAGAAACAGGTTAAAAGAATATTATCCAAAGACCGTATTATATAGAAGACTTGCTCAGACCTGTGCTTCATTTTCACAGAATGGCCAGTACAATTTAGATCGTATGCGCAAACGTGGACAACTGGTTTCAGCAGAACTTGCAAAAGCAGAATGTATGAAGCATGCCATGAAGCTGATGTATCTTTTGAATGGTCAATATCCTCCACATGACAAGTGGCTTTTTAAAGGTATGCCTTTGGGTACAGATATGCTTCTCAGATCAGAAGATATTGCTAATAATGCAGATGAAGATAAAAGAAGACTTTCAGATAATCTTATATATGACACAGAAGTGCCCGAACTTCTGAATAGAATGTGTCTTTTATCAGTTGCAAAAGAAAATGAGCAGGAGCTTTCAAAGATAATTGAAACACTGGCAGTTATATTTGCAAATGAGCTTGAGAAGAAAAACATATTAGGTATAAGCAATGTTTATCTTGACGCAAATACTGATGAATTAGTAGTTAAAAGTGATGCTCTTTTGTCAACTGTTGCGTCTGGTAAGGGTACGGTTGAAGGACTTTCACTGCTTATTGCTAAAGCTGAGTTTAAAGCGTTTGATGTAGTTCAGAATGAAGGTGGACGAGCAAGCTGTCAGAACAACTGGCCGACCTTTAAGGTGATGAGAATGAGCCAGTATATGACTTGGGATGAGGATATGCTTTTGCAATATTATTATGAATTCAGTAATAATCTTAAATCCGGAAGAAATATGATTCAGGAAAAATATGCAAGGATGATGCAATCAACTGCACCTGAAAAATATGCTGAATTTGAAATGACATTGCCTGAAATATCAGAGGAAAAGCAGACTATAATAGAGGAGATAGTAAAGCTACAGGTAATTTGGATGGAGAACTTTGCTAAGGAATATCCAAATCTTGCAGATAATGCAAGAATGATCCACACAAGTGATGATGGGGCTTATAATACTTCTTATGAGACCTATCTTAGGGGAGAGCTTGGAACTTATTCAGACAGAATGCTTGAGATGTATGGCAGATATATAGTAAATTATGTAAAAAATGGAAAAAGTGTTGCCTATGATATTATGGAAAACACAGTACATTTTTATGGATATGAAAATATAGAAACAGCCAATGAAAAATCATAATATAAAGTTTATGCTAGAAAGTAATAATACTTTGTGCTATACTATTGTACATGCGTGAAATTGTTTTAAAAACAAGGTAAATGTGAAGAAATTAGTTTTGAACAGTTACCGGTGTTTAGGGAAGATAAATGGGAGGAAATAAATATTATGAGTAAAATAATACTGACTGGTGACAGACCTACTGGAAGATTACACATTGGTCATTATGTAGGTTCATTAAGACGTAGGGTAGAGCTTCAGAATTCAGGAGAATATGATAAGACATATATTATGATAGCAGATGCTCAGGCATTAACCGATAATGCAGATAACCCGGAAAAGATAAGGCAGAATGTTATTGAGGTAGCACTTGACTATCTTGCATGCGGTCTTGATCCTGCAAAGGCTACAATTTTTATTCAATCTCAGATTTCAGAGCTCTGCGAACTTACATTTTACTATATGGATCTTGTTACTGTTTCAAGACTTCAGAGAAATCCGACAGTAAAGAATGAGATACAGATGAGAAATTTTGAGGCAAGTATTCCGGTAGGATTTTTTACTTATCCGATAAGTCAGGCAGCAGATATTACTTTCTGTAAGGCGACTACTGTTCCGGTAGGAGAGGATCAGCTTCCTATGATAGAACAGTGTAAGGAAATTGTTCACAAATTTAACTCAGTTTATGCACCGGAAAATCCGGTACTTGTTGAGCCAACTGCACTTATTCCTGCTAATAAGGCATGCTTAAGACTTCCGGGTACAGACGGAAAAGCAAAGATGAGTAAATCACTGGGTAACTGTATTTATCTTGCTGACAGCGCTGACGAAGTCAGAAAAAAGGTAATGAGTATGTATACGGATCCATTGCACTTACAGGTAAGTGATCCGGGACACATTGAAGGAAATACAGTATTTACATATCTTGACGCATTCTGTAAAGAAGAGCATTTTGAGAGATATCTTCCTGAGTATGCTAATCTTGACGAGCTTAAAGCTCATTATACAAGAGGCGGATTAGGCGATGTAAAAGTAAAGAAATTCTTAAATAATGTTATTCAGGAAGAGCTTGAGCCAATCAGAAACAGAAGAAGTGAGTTTGAGAAGGATATACCTGAAATATATAATATTCTTAAAAAGGGTTCAGAGGCTGCTCGTGAGGTTGCAGCACAGACTTTATCAGAAGTTAAGAGTGCAATGAAGATAAACTACTTTGAAGATGTAGAACTTATCAGATCACAAAGTGAAAAATATTCAAAATAAGAATAGTGCATGCGTTAGCATGCACTATTCTTATTTTGTAGTAAGTGATAAATATCCTAAAGTCCCTGACGGTATACCGGTTCCTTTTTCAAGTAATGAAATAAGTCCTTTAATGGTTTCCTCTGATTCTTCAGGAGTAGATGGTATAAAGGAATTATCCAGCTTGACGGCAAGTACTACAAGAACTATTTCTGCCAATGCAGCAGGATATTCAAAGTTGACTTCTCCGTTTTCTATAGCTTGTTTTATTATTTCGGTAAGAACAGGTTTTAATTCAGAAATAAGATGATTTATATATTTCTGGCGAATAAAAGCCTGTTCCTGCACAGTAGATACAACAGTATCTCTCTGATTATTGACAAAAGCAGCTGATGAATTTCTACATGCCTGAAATATTATTGCCATTCTTGCAAAGGGTGAAATATCTGTCTGGCTTGCGAGATTTTTTGCAGTCTGTAAAGGTTTTTCATAATTTCTCTGAATAAGGGCATCGAGAATGGCATCCTTTGAAGGAAAGTAATAATATATACTACCTTTTCCGATTCCGGCTTTCTGTGCAATTTCGCTTACGGAAATTGATTGAATTTTTTTCTCCTCAAGTAATTGCTGAAGAGCATCTAATATTTTGTCATATTTTTTTACATCTGGCATAATGCATAAACCCAAGGCAGTGTTACTTATTCTGCGCTATTATCCTTTCAAAATAGTATTCAAACAATATCTGATATAAGTTTATCATATTGCATTTAATGTATAAAGAATTTTTTTAAATATTATAGAGAAGGACGGATATTATTATCTGTTCGTATCCTATGGCGGGCTTGTTGCAGATGGTGGTTATCAGATTCGCATTTTTCGTTCAGAGAGTATTACCGGACCTTATGTCGATCAGGCAGGAAACAATGCTGTTTACACAAAGGAGTGCAATGATCTTTTTGAAAATGTAGGTGTGAGAATTATGGGGTCTTATGATTGAATCGGAAATTGTGAGATTAGAGTTGCACAGGGGCACAATTCTGCGTATGTCACAGAGGACGGAAAAATCTATATGGTTTACCATTCGCGCTTTGCAGATGGAAAAATGGTATTGCAGAGGCTCATGAGGTGCGCGTGCAGCAGCTCTATTTTAACCCTGATGAGCGAAAGGTCGTTATGACATTTACTGTACTTGGAGATAATGTAACTGCATGGGGCAGCAAATTTTAGAGTTGGCTATTTGAAAAAGTATGCACTGATATTATGGTAACTATAATAGATTGCAGATATATCAAAATATGTATTAGTATTTGCATTATATGGAAAGTATTGGTTAAAAAATTAAAAAAACTGGAAAAATATATAAAAAAGCTATAATATATTTGGGAGTATTACCGATATATATAACAAGGGGAGAGTTTACATATAAAAATAACGTAACGGTTTAGAATTGGGTTCTTTACAGTTACAAAGTGACATATTAATTTATTTCGGAAGAAGGAGCCGAAATAAATTAATAAAGGGTATGTATATTTATGTATGTACGGCTGTTGGGGAGCAGCAGTCATATATAAGGGAAAGGAGTATCAATATGGAGGTAAAGAGTGCAAACAGTACATTGCAGCTTAACAGAGCAGCGACTGCAGTAGACAATTCAAGTTCTGGAGGAAACAGCAGACAGCAGTTTATGGAGCTTGGTAATTCAAATTCCGGAAAACAGGACGAAAAGAAAGAGGAAACTGTAAGACTTTCTATTTCAGCAGCTGGTTTAAGACAGAGTCTTTTAAGAGAAAGACAGGCTGAGAAAGAAAATAATGCAAAACAGAGAGAGACTCAGGAAATTGATGAGATGCTTAAGAAGATGGAAGGATTATCAAGTCAGGTAATTAACGGACATTTCTCAACGACAGACAGAATTAATTTTAACAATGAGATTAACAGACTGACTGATGAAATTAATAAACTCAATGGCGAAGGCATTTCATTTAGAAGTTATGACAGTGAGAAAGTAAATCAGAAGATAAATGATCTTACTCGTATAATTAATGATGCAGCAGTTTATCGTAGAAGTGCATCAGCAGTTTTTGTTGTTAATAACAGGCAGCTTTCAGAGGTTACCAAGAAAACAAAGCTTGATATAACCATCTAAAATTATGAAATAAATACCGTTAAAATCCGATATAACAAGTATTTGTAGGGCTACTGATAAGGTAGTATTAGAGGCTGCATTAATACAAAAGACACCAGAATTTCATTTTTGGTGTCTTTTGTATTTAATAAAAGGTTGCATAATATTTGAAAATAAACTATAGTTATTTATAAATAATTAAGAAATTAATTAATGAAGGGATGCGTTAGTTTTGCGTCACATGGAGTTTAAAATGGAGCGTCCGGGACTTGTGGAGGAAGGACAGGAGATAACAGTTACAGAAGGATTGCTTCCAAGTAATTATTATTATACAATTGATCCGGCAGTTGCCATGTCGGGAAATATTCCGTTTAGAGACAGGCTAAAGTCCAGAAAGGGCAAAGTACTGTCAGTTTTGGAAAACGAAAGAGGATATTATATTACAGTTGAATTTGATGAATAAGATTTGAAATTCAAATCTTAATATAAATTGTTTTAAGCGAGGAGAAAGACTATGAAAAAAATTAGCACAGACAAAGCACCAGCAGCAATCGGACCATACTCACAGGCAATTATTGCAGGAGATTTTCTTTATGCATCAGGTCAGATACCTATCAATCCGGCAACAGGCAATGTAGAGGCTGTTACTATTGAAGATCAGGCACAGCAGGCAATAAAGAATGTTGGCGAGGTACTTAAGGCAGCAGGACTTACTTATGACAATGTAGTAAAGACTACCTGTTTTCTTGCTGAAATTGCAGATTTTGCTGCGTTTAACGAAGTATATGCAAAATATTTTACCAATAAACCGGCAAGAAGCTGTGTTGCAGTAAAGGATCTTCCAAAGGGAGTGCTTTGTGAAGTTGAAGTTACAGCATATCTTAAATAGATTACAGGATTAATGGATATGAAAGTAAAAAATGTTGTATTGATTGGAATGCCAGGTGCAGGTAAGAGTACGATAGGAGTAGTTTTAGCAAAGAATCTTGGTATTTCGTTTATGGATTCAGACCTTGTTATTCAGGAACAGGAAGGAAAGAAGCTTCATGAACTTATATCTGAACATGGTCTTGAGGGTTTTATTGAGATTGAAGACAGAGTAAATGCTTCACTGCAGCCCAAGAAGGCTGTTATAGCCACAGGCGGAAGTGTTGTATATGGTAAAAATGCTATGGAGCATTTAAATGAAATAGGTACTGTAATTTATCTGAAACTGTCTTATGAAAGCATAGAAGACAGACTTGGTGATCTTACAGAACGGGGGGTTGTGCTTAGAGAGAGCCAGACCTTAAAGGATTTGTATGAAGAGAGAGTGCCTCTTTATGAAAAATATGCCAATATAGTTATAGACTGTGATGAAAAGAATATAAGAGAAATAGTTACAGAGATAGCAAAAAGGCTTTCATAAGAGTACAAATCGACAAGCAATACAAATAAGTCATATTGAATAAAAAAATAAAAAATCCATATAATTAACTATAAAAACGGAGGTTGATTATATGGATTATTTTAATGCTTTTTGGGTAGGTGGCATAATATGTGCTGCTGCGCAGATATTGCTGGATCGTACAAAAATGATGCCAGGTAGAGTTATGGTATTATTGGTCTGTATTGGTGCAGTCATAAGTTTTTTTGACTGGTATGAACCATTTGCCAATTATGCAGGCGCAGGTGCAAATGTACCTCTTTTGGGATATGGCAATGCACTTATGAAAGGGGTTAAGGAGGCTGTGGACAAGGATGGATTTATTGGATTATTTAAGGGTGGATTCACAAATGGCGCAGTAGGATGCAGTGCTGCACTTATATTTGGTTATCTTGCCAGTTTTGTTTTTAAATCTAAAGTTTCTAAGGCCTAATTCTCTTCAAAATCAAGCTGCATTTTATTAAACAGCAGCTTTACATAATTGTCCCAAAGCCTGTCTGCACTTTTATCCATAATGAATGTATTAAAAGATGTTGCAGTAATGCAGGTTACCTTTCCGTTTTCATAACGGATATTTATCACAAGTGAACGTATCAGATTTGGCTCAACCTCGCATTCTTCACTTGCTGCCAGTTTTTGTATAAGTGAAGGTGATGCCTGCAGGATCACTTTAAATGAAACCGGAGTTTTTTTCCCTTTGATAAGATTAAAACATATAGGTTTTATATCCTTCCAGCTTGAAAATAAGGGAAAAGAATTTTCAGTTGTTGTTATTTCATCAATTTCTTCCTGAGTATAGAAATCTTTTACTATATGTCCATCTATATAAAATGTATTAAAAGTAGTAATGGTTGCTTCTTCAACTTCAAAGGAATCAAACTGTTCTGAAACCAGAAGTGTATTCATAAAGTTTTTTGTGTTCTTTATTTGTAATGATATCATGAAGTTCTCCTTTTGAAATAATATGTACTTTCAGAACTCCATCTGAAAAAGATTCCGAGAGTATATATAATATATTTTTTAGGTAATTATATTATTTTGCATTAAAATCTGCAATATATTATTTAAATGCTCTTTTCAAAAGTGTATTTATATGTTAACATACTATATAGTTATTAAAACTACGTTAAATAGTAAAAAAAACATCATTCAAATGTATCTATGAATGGACTGAATAGATAATGTTTTAAATAATAGAGATAAAGAGGAAATTATAAATGAGTTTTAAAATTGTGATAGATAGTTGTGGGGAATTGCCGGAAGAATTAAAGAAGGATCCAAGATTTGAAAGTGTACCACTTACTTTGATTGTTGGTGACTCCTATGAAAAAAATGATGATGACAGCTTTGACCAAAAAGAGTTTCTTGAGGTTGTTGCAAATTGCCCTGTGTGCGCAAAATCAGCATGCCCATCACCGGAGCGTTTTATGGAAGCCTATAATGCAGATGTTGATAATGTTTACTGCATAACCTTATCATCAAAGCTTAGCGGAAGCTATAACAGCGCAGTTCTTGGAAAGAATCTTTTTGAAGAAACCTATGGAAGCAAGAATATATATGTTGTTGATTCAAAGTCTGCATCATGTGGTGAGACACAGATTGCCTTAAAGATTATGGAATGGGAAGCTCAGGGTGTACCATTTGATGAGATTACAGAACGTGCAGAAGAATTTGTAAAAAATATGAATACTTATTTCGTTTTGGACAATCTTGATACTTTAAGAAAAAATGGCAGAATGTCAGGTGTAAAGGCGGTTATAGCATCTACTCTTAACATTAAGCCGGTTATGGGAGCAGATACAGGTGAGATCATTCAGCTTGCAAAATGTATTGGAATGAAAAAGGGATTAAGTAAGATGACTGAAATAGCTCTTAAGGAAGCTGTTGATACCGAAAATAAAACTCTGATGATTACACATTGTAATAATCTTAAAGGTGCAGAGACTGTAAAGAGCTTAATGGAAGCAGATGCCAGGTTTAAAAATGTAATTATTCTTGATACTGCGGGAATAAGCAGTATGTATGCAAATGATGGTGGAGTTATAATGACTCTGTAGATATATTATATAATCGAGTAGGAGGGAATTTATTTTCTACTACTCGCCC
The DNA here is from genome assembly GCA_017424235.1 of Lachnospiraceae bacterium. Classification (GTDB taxonomy): domain Bacteria; phylum Bacillota; class Clostridia; order Lachnospirales; family Lachnospiraceae; genus COE1. The sequence goes on from JAFPAQ010000269.1 coordinate 28,347, forward strand.
GCGAGCCTCATGTCCGTAAGGACAAATTTCATCTGTGAGGATCTGCGATAACAAAAAATGGATGCAATGAAGCATCCATTTTTTAATATTCTAATCTTCTTAATAATATTCTTCACGATATTGTTCAAAACGATATCTTATTTCAATGTAATTGTTTGGAGAAATGAAAAATTTTTTCTGGTCATACATAGTAACAAAAAAATAATGAAGCTTTTTCATATATTTAAGATTTATCATGGAAGTTTGGTTTACTCTTACAAATTCACGATATGGTTCACATAAATGTCTTATAACACTTATGTCTTCATCAATTTCTACTAATTCATTATTTCCCATCTGAATAAAGTTTTGATTTCCGGTTGTATAGGCATAAGCCATATCATCTTTGACTAACTTTGAATAGATGCCCTTTTTGTGTATGGTTATTGTAGGAACAATTACTTATGCATGAGATGAACCAATATTTAATAGCTCCGGCAAAGGTGCAGGAATATATGGCTTAGTCTGATGAATAACATAATCAGGCAGATCAGGCAATTTTGTATAATCTATTTTTGAGGAATATAAGACAACAGGTGCACAAA
>JAFPAQ010000270.1 GCA_017424235.1 Lachnospiraceae bacterium
ATTATTAAGCGGATCATATGTAGCATTTATAGTCTGTGGTGTCATATTCCACTCACTTCTGTCTACTTCCCCACCCAGATTAGCTAGACTGTCTTCTATTGATACATTCATGGATACCAAAAGATTAGATAAAAGACTGCCCCCCTCTGATATCGGAGTTACCTGCATCATATCCTTTGATGCCGGCCAGATATCAGGATAACCTATCTTTACCTGCATAGTTTCAAGCTTACGTATCGCCTTCTGCTTGGTCTCATCACTCATCCATTCCTGTGCCATTATTATGTCTTCATATTCCTTCATTATAAGCTGTATCATTTCCTCAACATCTTCTTTATCCTGCTGCGAAAAATGCTCCTCAACATATTTTGCACCAAAATCCCATGGAAGAAGATCTCTTGTAAGATCACGCCACTGCTTTTCATCACCCCAGCTCTGGGTTATTCCATAAAGATAATTTTCCATATCCTCCTTAAGCTTTGCAAAATTTCTTGTTGAATATTCTGCTGCATCATTTAGCAGTACAAAGGTAGAATAATCCTTGAGATCCTGAAGATTTTCTTCTATTAAAAGAGAATTGATCTTCTTAGCCTGATTTACATCCTTTATAATGTATTTTGACTGTCCATCTATCCTGAGCGTCTTTAACATTTTATCAATATCAACATTAGTATAAAGCTTTTTTAACTCATCACTTGTAAAAGTATTATAGGTGATATTTGGATTATAATACTGTTCCTTAGTAAGTGTCTCTGAACATATATCTCTCAAAAGCCTCTCAATTGCAGCTGATGATTTTTCTGCCTCAGCTTTAGTCATCCCATATTCCATAAGCATATCTCTGACATATTCAAAATATCTGTCCACATACACCTTTGAAGCTTCATCCTCTACATACTCTTTACCTATAAGAGTATCTGCATACATAAGATAAACTGCATATTTTCCCGAATCTGCCATATCCTGCATTATTGTATATCCACCAACAATACTGCTAAATCCAAACTCACCACTGAGTTTTGCCATGGCATCTATATATTCCTCAATACTGTTTGCATTCCTTATGCTATTTAAATGTGGCTCTAAAGGTCCAAGACCTGTTTTATCACGATTATCCATATCTGAGACACATTCATACATATCTCTTATTTTCTGTTCCGAAGAACCCTTTTCATAATCTTCTGTACTATCCTTTAATTCATAGATTATCTGATCCAGATCATTATGAACATAAGCATTTAGCTCTGAAAACCAGTCCCAGTGAGCATCAGTTGCCGAAAAATTTATTTTTGACAATAAATTGCTGTTCACATACTCATAATAGTCATCCTGATACCTTATTTCATCTTCTTTATCATTTTTATCCTTTAAGGTATCTTTTTTATCTATATCTGAATCTGCTTTATCTGGCCTGTCTTGTTTGGTATGTTCATCTTTATCTTCTCTATTATCTGTCTGACCTTTGTTCTGGTAATTCTTTACCTGGTCATCTATAAATTGACCACAGCCGGTACTATTAAAAGCCAACATCACTGCCATAAACAGTGCAAGTAATTTCTTTTTCATCGAGCCTCCATTAAATACAGTAAAATACTCTGTTACCATATTCATCTTATACTAAATTGTCACAAAAAACAACATTTTTGTAATCTTTTAAATTCACAATACCTGGATATAAGTTATTGTACACAGGTTATATCCCGCGAGGTATTTTCAGAATAAAAACCTGAGTTTTTTACACGTATAGTAACTTCAAACTAATTTATGTTGATAAACTAATTAATATACATATAATATATTAAAATGCCTAATAAAATAGTACTTATTAACAGTTACTACAACTTTTCTTATAAATCAGTATTCAATTTAAGTAGATTTTGCCATATCGGATTATGTAAACTTATGCTATACTACAATTGTTATATCGGATTATGGATTTTAACGGTGTACGTTTCTAGTTTTTTTACTCTTAAGTATACAGCCGTATGACATAATTGATTTTTACATTTTATACTTACTTGAATTTTACTAGTTTAGAGACGGCTTAGCTTCTGGGAACAACAGTGTTACATCAGCAGTTTTGGCATCGGGTTTTTGGCATCGGGTTATCGACATAATATTAAGGCATCAGTTTTACTTCTTGTTATATGCATTTGGTTTAGCTCCTTGTTTCTGCTTCTTGTCTTTACTACAGTTTTTCATCATGACATTTTGTCAGGAATTGACATCAGTTTTGCATCAGTTTTACTTCAGTTATTACATTGTTGTTATGACATCTACATAGAGTTTTAATATATGAAATGGCCTTATTACCCATAATATAACATTAAGCTCCTGTTTTTCAGGAGCTTTTTAATATTATGGAAAATGTGTACACATCTGTTATTCGGTCTAAAAATACTTAATTTACGGCAAATTAACGTTTATTAACTTGCTTAATATGTCTTTTATTCTCTTTTTTCGACTTTTAAAAAATAATTAACATAATTTTCACAAAATTCGCTTGCATTTTCAAAAAAAATTTTGTATTATAAGAAAAGTTAATTGCTAAAACACTTTTTTTAATTATTGTGCCGCTCCCCCAGATTATTTGCGGCCAAGGAGGTTCCCCATGAAATTAAATGAAATTAATTTTGAAACTTTAGATGAAAATTTTGAAACTATTTGTGATGAAATCAACAACAGCAAAGAGGCTGTTACCCTCAGTTTAAAGAGTGGACGCAAAGTGTATATACTTCCGGAAGAAAATTACAACAATGTCTCACACTTTGTTATGGCAAAGATATCACCACTCTCAACAAAGTCTCATAACTAATCAATATCCCAATTTGATTGAGACATATAATTATCAGATATTTCATTACCAAAAAAGATGCAGTTCAGACGACTTTGAACTACATCTTTTTTAATTTCTTATAACTGCTCATAAATAAATTCTTCACAGTTTACACTTTTCTGTAAGCATATTCTTCCTGTCTCTTATAGCATATAGGATACATTATCACTGAAAGCACAAGGGCAACCATAACATCAAGCATCGAATGCTGTTTTATCATTACAGTTGATACTATTATACTTGCACCAAGTATAAGCATCAAAGCCTTTATAATCCCATGATTTTCAAATATTTTACTTCTCCATACAACAATCATTATTGCAATGGAATTATATACATGAATACTTGGAATTACATTTGTTGAAGTGTCTATAGTATAAAGATACTTTACAAGGTCTACGCAGAAATTATCTCTTGCAAAATATTTGGGTCTTAACGCAAGTCCGTTAGGATATACAGCTGAAACTACCAGAAATATAGTCATTCCTGCTATCAGAAATGGAACCAGCTTTTCAGCCTCCACCTTATCAAATATACACACGATACATACTGTTACTGCCACATATGCAAACCACAAAAAGTATGGTATTACAAAATATTCACAGAAGGGTATACGACGATCAATTGCAAGATTAATTATATTATATTCTATTTGTCTGTTTTCAAGATAACCAAATACTATAAGATAAATTACAGCATAAACTGCCATAACCACCAATGACTTATACTGGTTTACAAACCAATTTACTTTATTCACTATACTCTTTGTCATCATTTCACCTCACAATAGTCTATAAAACATAATATTAATATCTGAATATTTTAAAGTCAATATCTATTATTCATATAAAATATGCCATTTTCATTTAATATTTACTATTTTTTAACAAAGAATCCAAAAAAAGTTATTTGAAATATATATATTTATGGAATACAATCATGTATATAATGATGTTATAGGTAAAAAGTTCATATGGCGAATTTGAAGAAAGGTATGGTTATATATGAAGCTTGATATGCATTGTCACACTCAGGAAGGTTCTATTGATGGCAAAATAACGATTGCTGAATATATAGAACTTTTGAAATCGCAAGGGTATGATGGAATGTTGATAACGGATCATGATTCTTATAATGGTTACAGAAAATATCGTGATACCTTAAAAGGTAATATTGGAAATTTCATAGTACTAAAAGGAATTGAATATGATACCCTCGATGCAGGTCATATATTAGTTATTATGCCTGAAACCGTAAAATTATTACTACTGGAATGCAGAGGGCTTCCTGTAAAGATATTGCAGGAAATCGTCCACAGGCATGGAGGCATATTAGGTCCTGCTCATCCCTGTGGTGAAAGACATCTGAGTTTTACAAGAACAAGAGTATTCAAAAAACATCCTGAAATCATGAAGCATTTTGATTTTGTAGAAGGATATAATTCATGTGAATCAAGGGAATCAAACGCAAAAGCCCAGCTTCTTGCCTACAAATATGGTCTTCCAATGTTTGGAGGAAGTGACTCCCATCAGGCAGAATGCGTTGGCACAGCCTATACTATCATAAACGATAATATTACCTGCGAAACTGAGCTTATTAAATATGTAAAATCAAAAAAACGCACAGAAGCAGGCGGTGGATATTTTACTGGTACAATAAAACAGAAAATTGGTGTTTTTAATCATATTCTTGTAGAATCCTTCTGGTTCTATAATCGTTTTGCCAGCATATTTCATCATAAAAAACGAAAAAATGCATTAAACCTTATAAAGTAATTTTATGTAAATCCGATATACATTGTAAATAACTAATAACTTAAAGGAGACAAAGGTATGCGGATTACAACACAAATGTTACAAAACAGCTCCATAAAATCCGGAATCACATTTAACAAAACTTCTCTGCTTGACTACATGAACGATTCTTCCAAAGCTGAAAATTTCATTAACAGTCTTGCAAACGGAAGCTATGCATCACAGAAAAGTTCATCAATCCTTAGCAGTAAAAATTACAAAAATCTGCTTGAAAAATCAGAGACGCTGGAAAAAAACGCAGACAAGCTTTGTAAAACCGACGAGAAATCAGATTTTGCAACTGCAAAAGAAAAAAATGACAAAAAGATTTTAAATGATAATCTTGAAGAGTTTATCAAAAACTGCAATGAAATGCTTGAAGCCCTGAATTCCACCCAGAGCGCAGTTGACTCGTATTATGCCAAAACTCTCAAAGAAGTCCATACTGAAAACAAAGACCTCTTATCACAGTTGGGCATATCATATGACACAAAAACAGGCAAATTATCCTATGACATCAAAAAAATCGAAGAACTTGATTTTGATGGTATTTCAGATACTTTTGGAAAACTTTCAAGCTACACTGATAAAGTAAAATTCATAGCATCACGTGCTATTGATAATGCAAATACAAGCCTGAAAAGTCCTTCCAATATTTACAACTCAAAAGCTCAGATGTCTTCTTCTAATGGATATACAGAATATAATAGCAATCTCAATCATTTTGATAAAAAAATAGGTTAGGACAAACGCTCCTAACCTATTTTTAAAATCTTACCAATAACACTATTTATAAAAAATACAAATATATTTGCAACTACTATAGTTGCTCCTACAGGTGTTGAAAATATTATTGAAAGCACTATTCCAACAAGGGCACATACTACAGAAATAATTGCTGAGTATATTACCACACCCTTAAAATTCTGAATAACTCTCATTGCTGATATTGCCGGAAATATAACCAGCGCCGATATCAGGAGTGAACCTACAAGATTCATTGCAAGTACTATTATAATTGCAGTTATAACTGCTATCATAAGATTGTATACATCTGATTTTGTACCTGTAGCCTTTGCAAAATTTTCATCAAAGGTTACTGCAAAAATACGATTGTATAATACAATAAACATTATTACTACAATAACTGACATGATAACACAAAGCCACACTTCACTTTTTGTAAGTGTAAGTATTGAGGTTGAACCAAATAAAGTACTACATACATCACCGGATACATTTGCTGATGTGGAAAATATATTAAGCAACATATAACCAACTGCCAGTGCTCCAACTGAAAGCATTGCTATGGCTGCATCTCCCTGTATCTTGGTCTTTTGCCCTGTACGCAAAAGCAATATGGCTGATATTATTGTAACCGGCATTACTATGATTGCACTGTTAGTAATATTAAATATTGACGCAATGGCAATTGCTCCAAACGCCACATGTGAAAGTCCGTCTCCTATAAAAGAAAATCTCTTTAAAACCAGTGTCACCCCAAGAAGTGATGAACATAAAGCTATCAAAGTACCCACTATTAACGCATATCTTACAAATGGATACTGCATATAAAATATCAAAGTATCAAAAATATCCATTACTCCTAAACCTCAAAATCCTTCCATAATTTGCTGTCAAGAAATTCCTGCTTTGTTCCAATAAACGAATTACTACGTGAAACAAGCAGTATATGGCTGGCATAAGTGACTGCTGCCTGTATATCATGAGATACCATGATAATAGTAAGCCCTTCTTTATTCAATCGCTCAATAAGCTGATAAAATTCAATAGTTACCTTAGGGTCAAGTCCTGTAACCGGCTCATCAAGTATCAAAAGCTTACTGGTAGCACACAATGCTCTGGCAAGTAATACTCTCTGCTGCTGCCCGCCTGAAAGATTTCTGTAACACTCATTTTTAAGATTCCATATATCCATACGCTCCATATTTTTTCGCACAAGTTCTTTTTGTTTCTTTCCATAAAAAGGTCTAAAGCCAAGACTTGGAATAGTACCGGAAATAACTATTTCCCATACTGAAGCAGGAAAATCTCTCTGTACAAGTGTCTGTTGAGGAAGATATCCTATTTCATTGGCAGTTAATCCATCTCCCATTATCATCTGCCCCCCCATAAGAGGAGTAAGATGCAAAAGAGTCTTCATAAGTGTACTTTTTCCTGCACCATTTTCTCCAATTATACATAGATAATCACCTTTATTAACTTCAAAGCTTATATTACTGGCTACAATACCATCTTCATATCCCAACGACAAATTTTCGCATTTTATATATGCCATTTCGAATCCTCTTCCAATTTCCTAATACGATTATGGTGTCAAAAGTCATTTCAACAATCTTATTTTGTACAATTTGCTATTAAGCTTTTTATAAAGGGGCTTTTGACACCCTAATCCTAATACATAAAAAATTATATCTCAAAACAAAATGCAAATGATTTGCAAATCATTTGCATTTTGAATTATAATTTGTATTTGAAATTTTGTCAAGCCTATGCCAGATTAAGTATTCCCACTGACTGTAATAAAAGTAAAAGCATAAGTACCGGTACTACATACTTAATCATTACTATGTAAAGATTCTTACGACCAAATTTAAATTTTCCCTGGGTAACCTCATCAATAATAAACTGTGGACCAACTACCCAGCCTATAAATATGCTTGTAAGGAAAGCAACAAGAGGCATCATTATATTATTACTTATATAATCCATTACATCAAGAATCTGTGCTGTTGAACCATTTGGCAGAGGAAGTTCAAAGTAAAGGTAATTATATCCCATACATACTATAAGTCCCATTATAAGTGTATATACAGCAACAATTATTGAACCTTTACGTCTGCTTACTTTAAAGGCATCCATCATACTTGATACAATTGCTTCCATAACCGATACTGATGAAGTAACTGCTGCAAATGATACTATAATGAAAAATAAAAGTCCTAAAACATTACCTGCAAATCCCATAGCATCAAATATTTTTGGAAGTGATACAAATATAAGTCCCGGACCTGCTGACATTCCTTCTCTTCCCATAAAGGTAAATACAGTTGGAATGATAACCATTCCTGCAAGTACAGCAACTAAAGTATCAAATATTTCTATCTGATTGATTGAAGTCATCAGATTTGTATCCTTCTTTGCATAAGAACCATAAGTTACCATTATTCCCATGGCAACACTTATTGAGAAAAATAGCTGTCCCATGGCATCCATGATTACCACAAATAATTTTTTAAAGGTCATTCCGGTAAAATCAGGTATAAAATATATCTTTAATCCCTCAAGACCTGTTCTTGTAACACCCTCAGCATCTGTATAATCAAGCGTAATAGCAAAAATTGCAATACCTATTATCATTAACACCAAAAGCGGCATAAGTATTTTACTGTATTTTTCTATTCCCTTTTCAACACCACATATTACAACGAATGCAGTTATTCCAAAATACAAGAGCATCCATATAAAAGGCTCCGTAGTACTTGTAATATAATCTGTAAAATATGAACTTTCTACAGCCTTATCACACTGTCCTGTAACATATAAGGACAGATACTTAAATACCCATCCACCTATAGAACAATAATACGGAAGGATTATTGTCGGTACACAACATGCAATTATTCCTATGATTCCCCACTTAGGATGAATCTTTTTGTATGCAGTAAGTGGACTTTGTGCTGTGTTTCTACCAATTGATATCTCTGTTGTAAGCAATGTAAATCCAAAGGTTACGGTTAATATCAGATAGCATAATAAGAATATTCCTCCACCATCTTTTGCTGCAAGATATGGAAATCTCCATATATTTCCAAGTCCTACCGCACTACCTGCCGCTGCCATAATAAATCCAAACTGCCCGGAAAATTTTCCTCTTTTCTTGTTTTTTTCCATTTTTACCTGTCTCCTAATTTTTCTAACATTTGTTTTATAGTTATATTCAGCACAGGATGTCTTAAGAACGGTGCAAGCTGCGCCATTGGAATTAGTACAAAATCCCTGTTCTGAATATCACTATGTGGAACCTGCAAATACTCTGTATCAATAATACTGTTATCATAAAAAAGAATATCCAGATCCAATGTTCTTGGTCCCCAGTGAATTTCCCTTTTTCTATCAGCTGATGCTTCTATCTCATGCAGCAGCGTCAAAAGCTCATCAGGCGTAAGCAGTGTTTTTAACTCTAATGCACTGTTAATAAACATATCCTGCTCTACTCCACCATATGGCTCAGTACATATGTAATCAGCCACTTTTATCACCTTGCATAACTGATGTTCATCCAGCTTTTTTACTGCCATGTCAAGAAATCCCTTCTTGTCACCCATATTTGAACCAAGTGCAATGTATGCCTTATGCCAGCTTCTGGATATCTCAACACTGACATTGTTAACCGGCAACCCAATTGGTGCCCATGGTTTGCTTATTTTCACATCAGCTTTTTCTAAAAGATCAAATTTAAGAAGGATTGCCTGTGCAAGCTCTTCTGCAACTCTTTCTATGAGTTTAAAAGTATGTCCTTGCACAAAATCTTTTATAAAATGGCTTACTTCTCCATAATTTACAGAGTATTCAAGTTCATCTGTGATACCTGCCTTTCTGGTATCAGTATACATTATAACAGATATTACAAACTTTTGTCCCAATATATTTTCTTCCGGAAATACTCCATGCTTGGCAAATACTTCCAAACCATCAATAGTAATCTTATCCATATTAATAAACATACCCTTCCATAACCAAATAAAACAATTATCGTGATAAAATTGCTTCTGTCATCTTAATAGTCCTGTAATTTTCCTTTATATCATGCACCCTTACAAAAGAACTGCCCTTTATTACAGCCATGACAGTTGTTACAAGTGTACCTTCAACCCTCTGGTCGGTTGGCAGATCAAGTGTAAGTCCTATTACTGATTTTCGTGAAGTACCCAGCAAAATCGGATAACCAAGCTTATGCATGATTTCCATATGATTTATTATCTCAAGATTCATCTCATAGGTTTTTCCAAATCCTACACCCGGATCAAGCATAATCTTGTCATCAGCAATTCCTGCATTTTGGGCTATGTTTACACACTCCTGCATATCCATCAAAAAGTCATTTTGAAAATCCTTATATAATGCTTCATTTCTATTATGCATCAGACAGCAGGCTGCATTATATTTTGCTGTATATTGTGCCACCTTAGGATCATGCTTGAATCCCCATATATCATTTACAAGATCAGCACCTGCCTGTAATGCTGCCAGTGTAACTGCACCTTTATAGGTGTCAATTGATACAGGCACATCAAAATTTTTCTTTACTGCCTCTATCGCAGGAGTTACCCTTGCAATTTCCTCCTCATCAGTTATAACCTGATGCCCGGGTCTTGTGGATTCTCCACCAATATCAATTATGTCAGCACCCTCATTAATCATTTCTTCAGCATGTCTTAAGGCATTCTCTATTGTATTAAACTTCCCACCATCTGAAAATGAATCCGGCGTTACGTTAAGGATTCCCATTATATAGCAATGTCCTTTTAAATCAAATTCTCTTTTTCCAATTTTCATGATTTTTGTCATAATCTTATCATGCCTTTCTCATATTAATTAATCTATATTGTAACTGTTGAAAACTAAGTTATTCACAGTCACAACCTATGCACACAAAATCAATAAATTGATTTTGGCGCATGTAAAACTCGGGTTTTCATTCTGAAAACACCTCGAGCAATAGTGGTTGTGAATAGTTACCTGCATTATACAAATTGTTTAAATTAATGTAACTGTTATTAATATTCAATTTCCATATTCAGTTTATCGAAGCTCCAGTTACACTCACTGATTGCCGCACATTCAAAGCAGCATCTTGAATTTTTATCTGCCCATCTTAATAATTCTGCAAGCTTTGATTTATTTTTATCAGCATCTTTTCTATGATATTTGACAGCTTCCTTTATTTCACTTATCTCATCCTCCACAAATTCACAATCAGGCAGAATAATATCGCAAAGCTTCGCTCCTGCCTCCTCATGAGGTACGTTTTTTTCATACTGTTCAAGTCTGCCTATATCATGCATAAGAGCAGTTGCATATATTATTTCCTTATCAAGTCCTATTCCATCTTCAAGAGATTTTATATACATTAATCTTGCAACATCCATATTATGCCCTAATGTGTGATTGCAGAAAACTCTGTTTTTTTCCACAACCTGCAGCTTGTCAAATTTTTCTCTGTATATAACATTATTGTAAATTAAATTTATTCTTTTCATATATTTACCTGCAAAATATTCTTAGTACAGTGTTTCTTAAATAAGTACCATTATCTTGTGCACATTATAAAGTGAACCAAAAACACATATCCCTTTTTTATTATTTTGGGATATATTTAATGCAACACTAACCACATCTTCACCCTTATCAGGAATAATAATTTCACCCTCAAAACCACTTCTTCTGATAGCTTGTGCACACTCTGAAGCACTTAATGCTCTTGGATTATCCGGTTCAATAACTATATAACATTCTGCAAATGGTATTGTTTCACTTATCATCTGGCTGTAATCCTTATCACCAAGAATGCCTGTGATAAAATTAAGCTTTTTGCCACTTAAATAATTGTTTAGATTATTTGTTAATGCCTTTATTCCATGTGGATTATGCGAACCATCAACTATAAAAAGTGGTTCTTTGGATATAACATCAAAACGTCCCGGAAGATGTACTTTGGATAAAGCGTCACGTATAGCATTATCAGAAATCTCATATCCATTATTTCTTAAAACCGTAAGTATCTCTAACACAATTGCTGCATTTTGAGTCTGATGTTTGCCAATAAGTGATAACCCAATATCGATATAATTCTTATAATCAAACATCGTTCCATCTAAAGATAAATCTTTGATTTTTATACAGCGATTATCTGAAATATTAATCAAGGCTCCTTTTTGAATACATATTTTCCTGATTAACTCTAATACATCTCTATTTTGGTCTGCCACAACTACTCTACAGCCTGGTTTTATTATGCCTGCCTTTTTCTCTGCAATCTCCAGAAGATCATTGCCTAAAAAATTCATGTGATCATAATCTATATTTACAATAACTGCAATTTCAGGTTTATTAATAATATTTGTAGCATCTTCTAATCCCCCCATACCCACTTCAATAACTGCAAATTCACAATTCATTTTCTTAAAGTACAAAAAAGCCATTGCAGTAAGCATTTCAAATTCAGTCGGCATATCTTCCATCTGATCAACAGCAGCACTTATCTCTTCTACCAGTTGTACTACCATATTTTCATCAATAACTTTCCCATCAACAACAAACTGTTCCTTAAAATCAAAAACCATCGGAGAAGTAAATAACCCTGTCCTATATCCAGACTCTGTAAGTACAGAAGCTGTCATATTACAAACAGAACCTTTCCCATTAGTTCCTGCCACATGTATTATTTTCAGCCTATCCTGCGGATTTCCTAAAATATCTAAAAGCCTTTTTACTCTATCAAGTCCAAGCATTATACCAATGCTTTTAGTTGTTTTTAGATACTCCAAAGCATCTCTATATTCCATTATCCTAACCATGCCTTTCTCATAGCATTTTTAAATTAAAACAGACACTATCTCCGTGTTCAGGAAATAAGTGTCTGCAATCTATTTTCTCTGCCAGCGGAATGCGAAGGCACACCGCGAATCCATAATCATATTGGTTAAGATTTTGATTCTTCGTCCAATGGCAACTTCCCGTCCGTTGGCACTTAACGCGTGACTTCTACTCTGTTCATAAATATTTATTTTAACCTCTTTAAATATATACTGTAATACTGTATATGTCAATTACTTAACAAAAAAGACAATGTATTTATATACACTGTCTTGATTTTTATAAAGGCGACTAACGGATTTGAACCGATGATCAGGGAGTTGCAGTCCCATGCCTTACCACTTGGCTAAGTCGCCATATTAAATTAATACAATATTTATATAAAAATGACTCCAACGGGAATCGAACCCGTGTTACCGCCGTGAAAGGGCGATGTCTTAACCGCTTGACCATGGAGCCGAAACTTCTAATTAAGCGATTCAGGCTGAATTTCCGCTTAAACTCCCTGAGTAGGGCTCGAACCTACAACAACTCGGTTAACAGCCGAGTGCTCTACCATTGAGCTATCAAGGATTATTTATTCTGAGGTGTTCCCTCAAAACCGAACACAAATATCTTTACTCATTCATTATACCACAAAGATTAAAACTTTCAACTATTCTTTATTACCGTATAGGATAAGC
>JAFPAQ010000035.1 GCA_017424235.1 Lachnospiraceae bacterium
ATTTATCTCCGTTGCAATTTTTTTCACTTCTTTATAAAGCTTCTCGGTCATATCGTAGCATTCAAAATGTGAAAGACCGAGTACTTCAAAAATATGATTTACCATTTCGGCATATTTTTTAGGTTTATATTCAAAAGTTTCAAGCAGTTTTATAGCTTTCTTTTCGTTAATGCAATAAGCATTATTGCATGCAAATAGTACTTGATTTAAGCATGAAACAATACGAAAAACATGGCCTGCAATATAATATTTATCCTCTGCTCCCGCATTTGCTTTTACAAACATTAAAGAGAACTCTGCTTCAAATAAAAAAAAGTTTATCAAGCTCTTCTTTAGAGCACCAGGGTAAATTTCCGCCTGATTTTTTAATTCGCATAAGCTTTCATTCTTAGCATATAGTATTTTGCTAATCGCTAATTCTCCTCGATACATAGCACTTATATATCCATGGGGATGCCCCGTCTGATAATTAGCAGTAACAATTCCTTGCTCCGTATCTTTGATTATTTGTTCCACACGTTTTATATCACGTAAAATCAGATCAACATGATACCCGTTCATAACTAACCATCCGCCGCCATTGATCCAATCACCCCACGCTCCGGGAGGTACAACAAGGTTGTTTCTATTCTCATCATCCAACTCTGTAGCAATTTGGTTAATCGCTGTCAGGTCAAATGATTCTTGATTGTAATAAATTCCGATATCTATATCAGAATCCTCTGTATGGGTACCTCTTGCACGGGATCCCCCTAATACGATGCCTTCTATATAAGGCAAAGAGGATAATTTTTCTGTCACTGATTGAATAATATTATCTATCATACTGAATCACTCCTTTCAATATCAAAAGCTATATCCCATGCTGAGAAACGCCTTTTTTGCCATGTGTTCCTTATGCTTTGCGTATATTTCTATGGAAAGGGGGCCTTCAAAATTCATTTTGAAGGCCTTATTTTCCCTGATTAGAGGTCTAACCTACTTAACGTTTAGATAAAATCAATAACCTCTTTCACTGGCCTACTTACGCTCTGTCAAATACGAAAAGTAAATTAATTATCGGACTAAGTTTAATTTCTTATCTTTGATTTCATAAATCACATCAGCCACATTATCAAGCAGCCGTTTGTCATGGGTGATAAACACTATAGTTCCGGCATACTCCTTCATTAGTATTTCCAAAGCATCTAAGCTTGGTATGTCAAGGAAGTTGCTGGGTTCATCCATTAGTAAGATGTTATATCTACCCATAAGCATTTTAGCTAGCAATAATTTCATAATTTCGCCACCGCTTAAAACAGATAAACTTTTTCCAATATCGTTTTGTGTAAACCCCATTGATGCTAGCACGGAACGGATTTCTGAAACATTGTAATCACAATCCTCCTGCATAAACTCCAGGACTTTCTGATTACTGTTGTACTTGTAACCATTTTGTGCAAAGTAACCTATTTTTGCCTTAGGTGAAATAGAAATTCCATCTTCATAGTTTAAGATCATTTGGATTAACGTTGTTTTACCTGTTCCATTACCACCAGTTAGAGCCACTTTTGCTCCAAGCGGAATTTGAAAAGATGCATTTTCAAACAGTACCTTATCTCCAAATATTTTAGTAATTTCCTTACCGACAATAGGATATGGATTGTGGAGCTCCAATGCTTTACTTTGCCTGAAACGAATCCTACGAATATCTTCTGGAGCTTCTACACTTCCTAAGGCCGCAATCCTATGTTCTAAGGATTTAGCGGCATTATGCATCTTTTTTGCCTTACTTCCTATTGATTTTTGATGAGCTAAACGCCCTCCGCCTTTAGTACTTTTTTTCTTTGAAGCACCTTTTGCCTTCTGTCCTATTTTACGAGCCTGTTTTCGCTTTTCCTCCGCAGCCCTTTCCAATCGGGCACGTTCCGCAACAAATTGTTCGTATTCTGCAGCTTGGCTCTTGCGTTCTTCCTCTTTCTGACGAAGATAATCAGAATAGTTTCCCCAATACTCAGTGATTTTGCCATCTTTCAGTTCCCATATTTTATCTACTACCTCATCAAGAAAATAGCGGTCATGGCTAATAACTAACAGTGCACCTGTAAAATATTTTAGCTGTCCAATTAGAAAATCAATTCCTTCACGGTCTAAATGGCTCGTAGGTTCATCCGCTAAAATACCATGAACCTGTGCCGATAAGGCCTGTGCTATTTTAAGTCTTGTTTCTTCACCACCGCTCATGGTCTGTATATCTAATTGCTCAACACCGAGCTTGCTCACAAGTGCAAAATCTTTCTCCTCCTGCAAAGTTACTTCGTCCAACTGAGGGATATAGGCAAGTTCACCCAGACGATTCATTTTACATCCTGGGGGAGTTAATTCTCCTAAAAGTACCTTGAGTAACGTGCTTTTTCCTGCACCATTTGCTCCTACTAAACCAATACGGTCATAATCATACACTTCTAATTCATCTATATCTAAACAAGTGCGTCCTTTAAATTCCACACGAATGTCTTTTGCTTTTAATATCAATTCCATAACATTTTCCTCCTGTCTATAATCGCATGTTTTCATTTGCTTGTACGCAGGGAAAACCCTGCGATTTTAGCAGGAAAAATTACATGAAAATTAAATACATAAAAATGGCCCTCCTATGAATTTTGTTTTAAATCTAATTTTCTAATCTCAGTTATCATTGGGCAAACTATTGCAATGCAAATAATTAAAATACCTGATAGTAAAAACCAATGATTTACACCGATTCTATCAGCAAAGAATCCAGAAAGAATTAACCCAATTGGCATAGCAAGAGACATGATACTTCCAGTTAAAGAAAATACACGTCCTAAATATTCAGGCTTAATTTTCTCCTGAAAAAGAGCTGTTTGCACACCGCTGTAAAACGGAACCGAAAGCCCCATTATTGCACAGCAGACTACAAATATGAAAAATCCACTTTGGGGAAGTAATCCTGAAATGGTTAAGCTTATCCCCATCATAAAAATGGATGCCGTTATTAATAAGATTCGCTTTTGGTAATTCCCAAATAACCCTAATAATAGACCCCCTATCAACATACCAGAGGCATAAGCAATCTCCGTAATAGAAATATGCATCGGTGTACCATTAAAATATTCCATAGTGATTAAAGGATATAATGCATTTATGGGCATATAAACAAACATATATAATGTTCCAACGAGTAATAAAGCAAATAATCCTTTATTTTGCCGTAGTACAGCCATTCCTTCTTTCATTTCTCGTATGAAATTTGGCTTCAAACTTTGCACTTGATCACCCAGCTTAGGAATACGTACAATTGCTACCGTAATAGATGCAATCACAGCACCCAATACATCGATGGCAATAATAGCATTTAGTTCCCAAACGGAGTATAAGAGTGCTGCAACCGCCGGACTAACAATATAGCTTATAGACTGCAAAGACTGACTATAGCCTGCACATTTCGTAAGCTGTTCTTCTGGTACTAAAAGTGGCGTAACCGCATTGAGAGCCGGGGTGTGAAAAGCTGTTCCAATGCTACGGATAAACAATACTACCATAACCATCCAGATAGGTAGCTCCATATACAATGCAACAATAGCAAGCACTGCCCCAGCTGCTGCGATAATTAAATCAGCACCAATCATTATCT
Source organism: Lachnospiraceae bacterium (assembly GCA_017424235.1). GTDB lineage: Bacteria > Bacillota > Clostridia > Lachnospirales > Lachnospiraceae > COE1. Next base: position 3,638 of record JAFPAQ010000035.1, read on the forward strand.
TCTTCCTATCATGACGATCCACTAATACACCAATAGCTGGTCCAAAGACCGCATAGGGTAAAAAACCTACTAGTGAAGCCATAGACAAGACCATCGCAGATCCTGTTTTCTCTGTAAGGTAAAAAATGATCGCCATTTGCAGGATGGCACTAGTGATTAATGATACTGCCTGCCCTGCCCATATTGTATAAAACTTAAGTTTCCAATTGTTGTATTTTTCCATTTATATTATCTCCTGCATATTATTTTGCTTGAATTTCTATTTTAATAGCATTCTAGGCAATAAAAAATGCAGGCCTAAATCCACAATGTGGCTTTTGGTCTGCATACATACAATTTGGAAACATTCATATTAAAGACATAGTTAAATAAAGGTATAGTTAAATAACTTATATCTCACCGTAACTAATGAATGCTCAATATCGTATAAATAAGCACAACAAAAAAGCCTATCATCGGGGATAGATTCTGCTTTTTTTATTGCCAGCTTATCTTAAACGCATTGAGGCTGTCATAGTTTCGGTTCCTCCTAAACTCTTATTTGTATCAGCATATATTTTAACACAATAAGTTGGGGTTTGTCAAGTTTTTTGTGTAAGTTTTGAAAAAAGCCACGGACAGCGATAGCAAAATACGCAATACCGTCAATGGTCTCGATGAACAGTGCAAGCACTGCCATTGACGGTATTTCTTTATTTTGCTTATGAGCAGACAAGGGCAGTAAGCCAAAAGCTGGCTTACCGCCCCAATCACTCATTCTGTTATGCGTAGATAATCTCGCTGTAAATGATTTCTCTAACTCTGGACTGAATTTCATTCATTTTCTGTACCCACAGCATAGCATTATCTGCTTTCAGTTGCTCGGTCACATTTTCCTGCTCTGCAATTTGCTTTGTCAGCAGGAGCAAACGCTCCTGTGCCTGTCTGTCAATATCTGCAAGGTAGGAGTTTAGTGTACCCTCAATCAGCATTGTGGTATAGAGGAACTGCTTATGCTCCTTTAGATACTGCTTGTGGCGTTGTCCCCACAAACCGATAGGCTGTGTTTCTTTTTCGGAAAGTATCAGACAAGGGATATAATAATCTCCCTGCAATTCATACCATAAACCATTACTCTCATCAAAAATGTACTTGTCCATATAATAAATCCTCCAGTATAATATATTCGCACATACGTCACAGTTCTCCGATTGCCACATTCTGTTATATCTTGTTATCAGATTTTCTTTCCCTTGTGTTTGCCCTTATCAGCTTCCAAGGGAAGAATAAGCATAAGTGAAATCGTATAATAAGTTAAGGTGAGCATTTTGCGATAAACTCTTTATTTTCAAGGCTTTTGGAGGATTTTATTAAAACCCTGTGAGGGTTAATAACCACTTATAAAATTGTGGTTTTCAAATTGGAATTTATATTACTTTTCTTTTTCAAATTTTCTTATTTCTCCGTTGAAGTCTAATTCTAAAACATCTTCAGACAGTTCAACTATTTTAACATTTGTAATCATTTCTTCTGTTGTTTCAAAACAATCAAATTTAATTTCTTTAGTTTCATCATTGTATGTATAGCTTTCACATAAATCTGAATCATTTACAGGATTCCCACAAGCACAAGAGTAACTAAAACTACCATCTGCATGAAATATAATTGTTTCAATATCATGTCCACTATCCCGTGTCCAAATTACATCAGTAAACAAATACTCACTATAATCTATTTCTTTTTCTTTGTTTTCTCCACAACCTGTTAAAAATAACCCCACTAACATTAAAATAATAATGATTTTTTTCATATCTTACCTCCTTAACAAATTCAAGTTTGTCGAACTGTTTAAATTCAAACTTTCACCTTTTCCTATATTCTAATCTCTTTCACATATCCAGTCAAATAAAACACTAAATCCAAAATCGTATCTACCCAAATTCCATCTATATATTCTTATCATGTAATAATTATTACAAAAAAATATGGAGGTAAATCATATGAATTCACAAACAAACTACAAAGAATACAAACAACTTCTGACTTCTGCTTTGAAAAAACAATCAGAAAAAATCGTATTCAGAAAACAACTAAAAAACAATCAAATCTACCTAGATTCCATCTGTCTAAAAAACAAATCTGTTTCACCTGTCGTCTACTTTGAATCCTACTTTGAAAATTTCAAATCAGGCACATCCATTGAAGAAATCGCAAATCAAATATTGGATGTTCTTCACTCTTCACCTACAGATATTGTCGAAAATGAAACCAGACATCTTTTTGACTACGAAGAAAACAAAGACAGGATTTTTCCTGCTGTCATCAACTACTCTCAAAACAAAGACTATCTAAGAAGAATACCACACAGAAAATTTTTGGATTTGGCTATCATCTATAAAATCATCTTTTCAGATGAAACACATTCAAATTTTGCTTTCACCATCAATAACTGTGTGCTAAACAACTGGGATGTATCAGAAGAAGAATTATACACACAAGCAATAGAAAACAACAAAAAAGAAAATGAATATACAACACTCACTCTCTACGAGGCAGTGTTGAATATACTTCCACCAGACAAACATCC
>JAFPAQ010000271.1 GCA_017424235.1 Lachnospiraceae bacterium
CCTGGAAAAGGTGAGGAATACGCAGTAAAGATTAAAGATGCAACTATAGATCTTTATAAAAAATGTGCAGAGTATGCAGCAAGCAAGGGAATTATTATTGCTGATACAAAGTTTGAGTTTGGTCTTGATGAAAATGGTAATGTTGTACTTGGTGATGAAATGCTTACACCTGACAGTTCAAGATTCTGGCCTGTAGAAGGTTATAAGCCAGGTCAGGGGCAGCCTTCATTTGATAAGCAGTATGTAAGAGACTGGCTTAAGCAGAATCCGGACAGTGATTACAATCTTCCGGAAGATGTAGTTGCTAAGAGCGTAGATAAGTATAAAGAAGCATTCCTTATGCTTACAGGCAAAGAGTTTGAAGATTAAAGTAAAAAAGTTAAAAACAATTAATAAGTGAGCCAACCGTTTAATTATGGTTGGCTCATAATTATATCGGATATTTGAGAGGAAAATAGTATGAAACAAATTCGTGTAATTGTAATGGATATGGATGGAACACTGCTTACATCGGATAAAATTGTTACAGAGTATACTAAAAAAATACTTAGAAAGATGAAGGAAAAAGGTTACAGGATTGGAATAGCATCAGGAAGACCTCTTATTGGAATTATGAGAACTGTTGAAGCACTTGGAATTGATGATATTATTCAATTTATGGTGGCATCCAACGGGGCACAGATGTATGATATAGAAAAGGAAAAAGAATACGATTTTTATCAATTGGAACCGGAAATTATACATGAGATAATTGATTTATACAGTCCGTTTGATTTAAATCCATACGTTTATCAGGGGGCATCATGTTATGCATATAAAAATGACAGTATAATACAAAGGGCAGCAAGAAATAATCATCTTGATATACAGCTTTGCGACATGAAGAAAGAAATTACTAAGCCACAGAGTAAGCTGGTGCTTAGTACACCACCGGAAAGGATGGCGGATGTAGAAGCTTTTTATGAATGTCATAAGTCGGACAGATACAGAGCCTTTAAATCACAGGCTGATATGTTTGAGTTTGTACATCCAAAGCTTTCAAAAGTTTATGGAATTGAGTCGTATTGTAAGGAATATGGCTACACACTTGATGAAGTTATTTCATTTGGAGATACGACAAATGATCTTGAGATGGTAAGAGAATGTGGTGTGGGTGTATGTATGTGTAATGGAACGGATGACGTAAAGAAGGCAGCAGATATTATTACGGAGAAAAGTAATGATGAGGATGGAGTCGCACAGGTATTAGAGAATTTATCATAAGGAGGGACCCATCGAAGATGGGGAGAGTCCTGATGATGTTAGAATTTATCATAAGGAGGGACCCACCATAGGGGGAGGTATTGTTTATGATTATTTTAAAAGCAGATTCATCACTTGATAAAATATATAGAAAAATGTTGGAAAATGCAAAGGAACCGGTCGACTGGACTGGGATTTTTGTGGTTAATAATAACAGCATAATTCTTTTGGGAAATACGTGTTCTTTTATCATGAACATTGATAAAAGAAAGGTATATTCAAAATCAGGAAGTTTAAATGTTGATAAAGATAATGTAATTGAAACAGCCGATAATAAAGTAATAATTAATTTAATAAATATGCTTTTGTATGCTTTTGGAAAATGGGGTGTAGTTAATGGTCTTAGGGTTAATCAGGATTATAATGCCCTTTCAAGTTTATTTAGTAATATATTAAAAGAAATCTATATACAGCC
>JAFPAQ010000272.1 GCA_017424235.1 Lachnospiraceae bacterium
ATAATTATTTAACAAGCTCTTTAACCTTAGCCTTCTTACCAACGCGATCTCTTAAGTAGTTAAGTTTAGCACGTCTTACTTTACCCTGTCTAACTACCTCAACCTTCTCAACGTTAGGTGAATGCATAGGCCATGTCTTCTCAACACCAACACCGTTAGAAATCTTTCTAACTGTGAAAGTCTCTCTGTTGCTTCCGCCCTGAATCTTTAATACTGTACCTTCGAAAATCTGAATTCTTTCACGGTTTCCTTCTTTAATCTTACCATATACTCTTACAGTATCTCCAACCTTAAAGCTATCAACTGTTTCTTTTAACTGTGCCTGTTCAATCTCTTTAATAATTTCGTTCATTATATTTGCCTCCTTAATTAACTAGACGTTCTTAATATTTCATCATCAAATTCTTCGTTTCCCGAACTTTAAACTTCATTTGACTCGTATCAGAGGACCATCTCTTTATTCGCAACATTTAGATATTATCACAAATCAATTAAAACATCAAGTACTTTTTAAATCAAATACTAAATCAAATACTAAATTTCATATACTAAATTAACTTTTTTTTCGTCTACTCTTAGGTGGTTTTGGAGGATTTGCAATAATATATGCCTCATACATTTCCGGTCTTCTCTCTTTTGTACGCTCAATAGATTTTTCCAAACGCCATTTTGCAATATTTGCATGATGACCACTCAGCAACACATCAGGTACTCTCTTATCATGCCAAACCTCAGGTCTGGAATACTGTGGATATTCAAGCAAACCATTTGAGTGAGATTCTGTTTCAGCTGATTCATTATTATTAAGCACCTCCGGCACCAGACGCGATATTGCATCTATCATTACCATTGCAGGCAATTCTCCTCCAGTAAGCACATAATCACCTATAGAAATGTAGTCTGTAACTATCTCTTCAAGAACTCGTTCATCAATTCCCTCATAATGTCCGCACAAAAATATCAAATCTTCTTCTTTAGATAACTCAACAGCCTTTTTTTGTGTAAAGACTTCACCCTGCGGTGTTACATATATTACCCTTGTTTTTTTTGCAGGAATGCCATTACAATCAGAAATGTCAACACCTTTCCTGCTGGATATTTTATTCTCGAGTGCTTTCCAGCAATCATATACAGGCTGTGCCTGCATAAGCATACCGGCACCACCACCATAAGTATAATCATCAACTTTTTTGTGCTTATCTATTGTATAATCCCTAATATTTACAGCATCAATTGATATTAACCCTTTATCTTCAGCTTTTCCAATTATACTTGTATGCAACCCATCAAGTACCATTTCAGGGAAAAGTGTCATTATATGAAAATGCATATTAATAACCATACTTTCTTCAAATTCTGCGCCTTAGTACTTAATCCAATAGTCCTTCTAAAAGATGTACTTTCATTTTTCTTTCTTCTATATCAACCTCAAGAATACATTGCTTTATCGCAGGAATCAATACTTCTCTGCCATCCTCAAGTCTGACTTCATAGACATCATTCGCCCCGGTCGTAATCACATCAGTAAGCACTCCCAAAAGGCCGTCATCTTCATTATATACATTTATATCAATCAAATCAGCTATAAAATATTCATTTCTTCTTAATCTTACAGCATTCTCTCTTGTAACATACAAATTTTTTCCTTTGTATCTTTCAATATCGTTTATATTATCAAATCCCTTGAATTTTAAAATAACAAACTGTTTAAAAAATTTGACACTTTCAATTTCAAGGTCCAGTTTTTCTTTTCCTGTATCCAAAATAACATTTTTTAATTTCTTAAATCTGTTTACATCATCGGTAGTAGGAAAAACCTTCACTTCCCCACGTATACCATGTGTCTGTGTAATCGCACCCACCTGCAATAAATTTTCCATCTTATTTACCTTTCATATTATAATAGGGTGTTCTTTTGAACACCCCATTAATTACGTAACCACTATACGATTTCAACATCAACCTTGATATTATCCTTAGAAGATGCCGCCTTGACAACTGATCGAATAGCCTTTGCTATACGTCCCTGCTTGCCGATTACTTTACCCATATCGGCTGCTGCAACATGAAGCTCAATGGTAATATTCTTACCATTTCCTTTTTCTGTAACTACAACTTCATCAGGGTTGTCTACTAAAGCCTTGGCCATAACCTCGACTAACTCCTTCATAACAATACCTCCAAGAATATTCTGCAAACCGAATTAATTATTTCTCGATTCCAGCTGCCTTAAAGATCTTTGCAACAGTCTCTGTTGGCTGAGCACCGTTAGCTAACCATTTCTTAGCTAATTCTTCGTTTACCTTGAATTCGCTAGGATCTGTGTTTGGATTATAAGTACCGATTTCTTCGATACATCTTCCATCTCTAGGGCTTCTTGAATCTGCTACGATAATTCTATAAATAGGAGCTTTCTTCTGACCCATTCTTCTTAATCTGATTTTTACTGCCATGTTCTTTCACCTCATAAATCTTTCTTATTGTTTAATATTATCTATATCGGATATTCATCCGTTAAAAAGGAAGCTTAAACTTACCTTTTTTACCACCAAAACCTCCCATCATTCCCGGGAGCTGTTTCATCATCTTTTGAGACTGCTCAAACTGTTTGATAAAACGATTTACAACTGCAATGTCAACACCTGCCCCCTTAGCAATCCTGTGCTTACGACTGGGATTTAAAAGTTTGGGATCCTTTCTTTCCGCCGGTGTCATTGATAACACAATTGCTTCCATCTGTGCAAGCTGCTTTTCATCGATAGCTGACTCTATTTCACTTGTTTTTGCTCCAATACCCGGTAACATCCCCAAGATGCTTGATATTCCACCAAGCTTTTTCATCTGGTTCATGCTTTCCAGATAATCTTCAAAATCAAATTTACCCTTTTTCAGACGAGATGCCATTTCCTTTTCTTTATCGGCATCCATATCAAGATTTGCTTCTGCAACCTTGTCAATAAGAGTAAGTACATCACCCATTCCCAGAATTCTGTTTGCCATTCGGTCCGGATGAAACTGTTCTAAGTCAGTAAGCTTTTCACCTGTACTTATAAATATAATAGGCTTACCGGTAACTGCTTTAACTGATAAGGCAGCACCACCTCGGGTATCACCATCCATCTTTGAAAGGATAACTCCATCAACACCTATCTTGTCGTCAAATTCCTTAGCTACATTTACAGCATCCTGTCCGGTCATCGCATCGACCACCAATAAAGTCTGATGAACATCAACATTTGCCTTTATTTCCTGTAGCTCTGCCATCATATCTTCATCAATGTGAAGACGACCGGCTGTATCTATGATAACCACATTGTTGTTATTCTTCTGTGCATGCTCTAAAGCAGCCTTAACAATGTCTACGGGCTTGTGATTAGTTCCCATGGAAAAGAAATCAACCTGCTGTTTATTTGCATTTACCTGCAACTGTTCAATAGCTGCCGGTCTGTAAATATCACAGGCTACAAGTAAAGGTTTCTTACCTTTAAGCTTAAGCTTGCCTGCTATCTTACCGGTTGCAGTAGTTTTACCTGCACCCTGAAGACCACACATCATAATAACAGTAGTAGCTTTTCCAGGTTGAAGCACAAGCTCTGTTGTGTCAGAACCCATAAGAGAGACCATCTCTTCATTAACTATCTTGATTACCATCTGCCCTGGATTTAATCCATTCATAACATCAGAACCGATAGCTCTCTCTTCAACTGATTTTATAAACTGTTTAACTACCTTAAAGTTAACATCGGCCTCTAAAAGAGCCATTTTAACCTCTTTCAATGCAGCCTTTACATCAGCCTCTGTAAGACGTCCCTTACTTCTTAAATTTTTGAAAACATTTTGCAATTTATCTGTTAAGCTTTCAAATGCCATTCAATCATAGCTCCTCTATAATCTCGTTTGATAACTTTTTGATTTCTTCGTCATCCGTTAACATATTGATTTCCTGAATCTTATGCATTATCTTGGCAAATCTTTCTACCAAATGCAGCTTGTTTTCATAATCCTTCAATATCTTGTCACAACGTTTTATCAAGTCATGTACACCCTGTCGGCTTATACCCTGCTCATCTGCAATCTCACTTAATGACAAATCATTAAAAATCGCATCTTCATAGACTTTTTTCTGATGTTGTGTAAGCAGCTCTCCATAGAAATCATACAACTTTGCTTTATATTCCAGTTTTTCCAATTCTAAAACTTCATTTTCAGTACTCACAACAACCTCCGTCACAACGGTATCCGCATCACACGACTTTATTAGAATACATCAAATCAAATAAGGTGTCAAGTATTTTTTCTTGACACCTTAAAAAATTATCCTGAAAATAGAAATTATCAACTGTATTATTATTACTGCAACACCTGCCAAAAACATCAGACTATTTACTATTCCATCTGAATGACACAGTTTAAAGGCTATTCCTTTTTTGTATGGATACAAAATCTTTACACGTTTGAAGTTAAGTATATCTATAACTATATGTGATATAAATGCAACTGCAAAATATGGCACCAGCAGTGGAGAAAAAATACTAAGGCAAAATGACATACCAACAAGAGCTAAAAGTGAATGCATAAAAGTTCTATGCTTTGTCTGTTTTCCAAAAGCAACCAATAAAATGAATGCCAATGTGCCAATAATTATTCTTGTTATATTTGAATCTGCCAGCAAATATTGGGTTATACCAATATGTAGATATCTCTCCACCAGGGCAACTGCTGCTATTGCCATTACTGTACCGGCAGTAATTAAATTAGCATTTCTATGTGCCTGTGTTGAATCAATGTCTATATCACTGATAAGAGCACCTATGGCAGCTGCACTTATCCCGACTACCAGCTCAGGTAAAGATTCAGGCTGTAAAATTGTAAGGGAAGCGGCAACTCCAACTGTCAAATGTGTTTTTCCAAGCATTTTAATAACATTCCTTAACTATTTCCTGTAATTTATCCAATATCTCTTCTTTAGTCTGTGATTTATCCTCTATTATCTTTTCAAGAGCATCTTTTACAAATATCTTTTCATTCTTACGATATCGGAATAAATCAATTGCATTTTTCACTCTCATTATTATCCATGAACTGCCAAAAGGTTTTCGTATAAAATCTATGACTCCGATGTCAAAGCATTTTCGTTCAACATATCCTGACTGTTCACCACTGATAATCAAAACCGGAACAAGACTATCATAGCCTTTCTCCTTCATTTTTTCCATAAATTCATAACCGTCCATAACCGGCATTACCAAGTCCAACAATATAACACATATTTCTTCTTTATGCTGTTCAAATACTTCTAATCCCTCCTGTCCATTATCAGCAACAAGAATGGTATATTCTTCTTCCAGCATTTCCTCAAGCATTTCACGATTAAATTTCGCATCATCAATAATCAAAATCTTTTCCTTCATGCAACAACCTCCGCATTATATTAACTTTATAGACTTTTTTAACAGTCACATACAATTTGAATGTATTATCTCATCCAGAGGTTTATGTTAACATTTTTCACAATTCAATGCAATATTTGTGACACAGCTTTTTTTCGACATTTTTCCAACCTTTTTATCAACGCATACCCTAAAACATCCATCAAATATTTTTTCGCTCCGCCTTAAATTTGCGATTAATACGTTTTCCAACCTCAACCGTGCTTGCTCTTTTAACACTATCATCTCCAAATTTTCCTCTAATTGAATCCAAAGCACTGTCCAGTTTTTTCATTTTCTCCTTGCGCTCATCAACTATAAAAGACATCTGTTCAAAACCATCTCTGTCTATATCAGTTATGGAAAGTCCTATAAGTCTCAAAGGCTCCCCATTCCAGCATTCTATCATAAGCTCTTTAGCTACCTCATATACCTTATCCGTAACATCCGTCGACTCTGGCAATTTTCTTTGATGCGATTTATTTTTGAACTCTGTAGTCCTAAATGTAACGCCAACACATCTGCATCTGGCATTTTCTGCTCTCATCCTCGCTGTTACAATATCTGCCTGGGCAAGTAACATCCGGTTAATCTTTTCAAAACTGTCGAGATTGTCATCCACTGTCGTTTCTGCTGAATAACCCTTCGCTTCTTCTTTTTCTTCTTTTACAGGTGAATCATCTATTCCATTTGCAAAATTTCTGAGCTGTATACCTGTTTTGTCTCCAAGCAGACGTTTTAATTCAGTAATATCAGCTTTTGCAAGCTCCCCAATTGTTTTTATACCAGCACTTATCAATTTGGAAGCAGATGCCTTTCCACAGGTAAAAAGTTCATTTACAGGCAATGGCCACATTTTTGAAGCTATTTCATCTTCAAATAATGTATGTACCTTATCGGGTTTTTCAAAATCACTTGCCATTTTTGCACATACCTTATTTGAGGCAATCCCAACATTTACAGTAAATCCAAGTTCATCTCTGATTCTGTCTTTTATCTCATGAGCAGTTTTAATTGGGTCAGGATATATTTTTTCCATTCCCGACATATCAAGAAATACTTCATCAATTGAAAATGACTCCATTTCCGGAGTATATTCTTTGCATATTGCTTTGAAAGCTTTTGAACACTTGACATACTGTTCAAAATCCGACGGTACCACTACAAGATTGGGACATTTTCTCAATGCCATAGCCATTGGTTCTCCTGTAGTAATACCATACTTTTTAGCAGGTATTGATTTTGCAACTACTATTCCAACCCTTGATTTAGGATCTCCACCTATGCAGGAAGGAATCAGTCGCAAATCAGCTTCGCCATTCTGAACTCTTTTTACAGCTTCCCACGACAAAAAAGCACTATTTACATCTATATGAAAAACCAGTCTTTCTGCCACTCTTCTCCCACCTTTTTCCTTAAATGTACTATCACAATCCAAATTAATTATATGCAAAAAAATCGACTCTTTCAATATGCAATTGCAAACTTTTGTTTGCTTTTTATCATTTACAATTTCTTATTACAATTAGGAAAACACATAAAAAAATCGGATACCATCGCATCCGACTTTAAATGGTTTACATTGTCGCAATTTCTTATAAAGGTTAAAAATGAGGGAAATCTCCCTCATTTTTTAATAATAATAATCAATATATTCCGTATCTTTTCTAACCTTATTATGAATACTGTTTCGATAATCTTTGGTATCATAATCAAGATACTTAATACCTTTTCTTATATTTGCCATTCTTTCCCTTTGCTTATCTGTCAGACTGTGTATTGTTTCATACTCTAAAAATTTCATATCGGCAACCTGCGTACATGTAGCATACGCAAACTCACTAAATTCAGTACAATATGTATTCATAAAAACAAGCTCATCATCAGTCATATCAACATTGCTTATCTCTACTTCTTTATCATATCCTGCTCTAAATTGAAAAATTGCAACCTGACCAAATAAGGGAGTATATTGCTCAATTTCAAATTTGACCGCTCTTTCTCCTGATGGAGTTATACTTTCACTCTTTGAAAAATTAAGACTTATATCATCTCTTACCTTATCAGCATAAAGCATTTTAAAAGAAACACCAAGCTCATCATTAATTTTACAATAAAGAATAACCTTTTGATTAATATAGCTGTTAAATACATCCTTATTTATTTTTTTCTGCTTATTCAGATTAAGATTGACAAACTGATATCCAAGCTCCTGAGCAGTTTTTTGAGCATCTGCAATCTGTTTATCTGCTGCTATTGGTAAACCTATGGCACCTGCAGAAGCCACACTATCCATCTTAATATAAGCAATCACACCTATATTTATCCTGTACCAGCCATTTGAATACTGTCCAACCACCTGAACAGGAATATTGGCACCCAGAGTAGTAAGCACCATTGAGGTATATGTAGGTTCAGCATAAACTACACAGTTATCTTTTGTATAATAAACGTCTTCATGAGCTTCATATGTGGCTCCTTTAGCCACACTTTGAAATCCCGGACAAATAATACACAAAGAAAAAACCAGTGCTAACAAAAACAAAACAACTTCTCTTCTAATTTTTTCCACCATAAAAATCACCCTGCTTTCCTCCACCATAATTTTTTCACATTAATCGTAATATAAAATTTTTGTTGATGAAGGAAATGAATCCTGTTGTACCGAGCAAGTCTTAGAAATAACTACTTCATCAATCTTACTACCCGAAAATGCTCCTGACTTAATGCTTTTTGTTCCTTTTGGAATAGTAACTTCTTTTAATTCAGAACAGCCTGAAAACGCATCACTGCCAATACTTAAGACAGATTTGGGAAAAGTAATCTCTTTAATCTGATTACAACCCGAAAATGCCTCATCAGAAAAAACCACTACTCCTGACTTTATTGACAAATCAGTAACACCTTTACAGCCTGAAAATGCTTTTTTGCCAACTTCAGATACTCCTGAAGGAATATTTACATACGTAATCTTCTCACAGTTTTCAAAAGCACTCTCACCTATTTCGGTCAACTCAGTCGGAAGCTTTTCAAGAGGCAGATTAGAACAATCCATAAAAGCTTTTTTACCTATCTTTTGGAGATCCGAAGGCAATTTAGAAAGATTTCTCCATGAAGAACAGCCCGAAAATGCTTCATCTCCTATTTCAGTTATACCTGAAGGCATAGTAAGTTTATTTAGATTAGCACATTTGCTAAATGTCTTTGCCCCTATCTTTGTTACTCCATCCGGAATATTCACAGTAACCAGATTGGTGCATCCATCAAAGCTACCTGAACCAAGCGACTGTAAATTACCAGGCAGGTAAATATCTACCAGCAATGTACAGCTCTTAAAAGCACTGTCACCTATACTTGTAATACTATTAGGCAAATCTGCCCTTACAAGAGTTTTTGAACTGGCAAATGCAGAATCCGCCAACTGTGTTACAGGCTGACCATCAATTGTATCAGGAACCACCAAATCAGCTTTATTTCCTAAATATTTAGTTATCACTACATGATCCTTGTACAAATCATATGAATATTCACTGTTCTTTTTAGATTCAGGTTTGTCTTCCTCTTGCGTAGTCTCTTCTTCCTCTTGTTCGCTTGATTCATCATCAGATGGTTTATCAAGGAAATTATCATGACCATCATTTCTGTCAGGGTCTACATCTGCATTAGTTCTGACAGGTTCATTGTTATCTGATAACTGACCTTCTTTTTCTTCTGAATTTTCTTCCCGTTCACTTTTATTTGATTCAGTGATATCATTCTCTTCAAATACCTTCATCGCAGTAGCATAATTATTCTGAGAATCTTCAATTAATGACTTGATGTCCTCCGGCAGCTCATCCGCCTGCGCAAAAACCTCTTCTGTTTCTTCAACAGTTTCCGGTTCCCTGGTTAAATCAATAGCACCTGTCTGATTCAGATAAATAGCAAGAAGTATAGCAAAAGCTACAGCACAGCCGCCAACCATGCCCCAAAATATTTTTTCCATGTGTCATCTCCTCGCCAACAATATTTAAAAAATATAAATAATGTCTGAAATTATTGTTCATCTATTTTTGTACCATAGAAAGCGCCTTTTATTACAGTTTTAAGATTTTTACCACCTTCGAGCTCATAGAGTGAATCGCAGTTTCTAAAAGCCTCTGCACATATCTTGGTAACAGAATCTGGAACATACACTTTTTCTATTTCCTTATGCCCCTTAAATACTTCTGAACCTATCTGTTTTACTGCATCCGGAATTGTAACTTCTTTTGCTTTTCCCTTATATGCAAGCAGTATTCCATCACCCACAATAAGAAAATCACTCTCTACGGCGCTCTTCTTCCAGGCTTCAAGCCATGGAGTGCCGGCAAATGCTTTTGTGCCAATTTCAGTTACAGAATCAGCAATATCTACATCTTCAAGTGATTGGCATGACATAAATGCCCCGTATTCAATAGTAGTTACATTTTCCGGGATTTTTATCTTCTTTAAT
>JAFPAQ010000273.1 GCA_017424235.1 Lachnospiraceae bacterium
CGCTTTTCGCCATTCAGCTCTAGCTTTTACCAAATCACCCTGTTTTTCATATATTACACCAAGACCATAATATGCGTCAGCAGAATTTTGATTTTTTTTCAATATGCTGCTGAAAGTTTCTCTGGCTTCGGAATAATTTCCCTCGTCAATATATATCAAAGCCAAAAGATTCTGGCTTTTGTTGACCAAATTATCATCATTACAATTATTTACAATTCTAAACAGGTATTGTTTTGCAACATTTCCCTGGTTTGTTTTATAATATTGCTCAGCAATTGAAAGCAGTAAGGAAAAAGACTCTCTTACAATCAAAGCTTCTGTAAAAGCCGAAATACTTTCCATTGGCATATTCAAAACAGCATAACTTAATCCTAAGTATTCAGCGATATCATCAGCCTTATAACCGTGTTCCCTTGCAGCTTCTAAATAATTAATAGCTAAATCAGAATAATAGTACGAGGAAACTGTATTTTTATAAAAATAAGCCTTTCCCAAAATATATTCAATCTGACTTCGTGTTGAACCTTGTGTATCGTGCAATGCAATTCTCAAAGAATTTATAGATTCATCAAGAAAATTTTGTGCCTCTGTTGAATCCAACTTAGACAGAGCAAGAAAAAAACATGCATACCCATGATATACAAGTGCAAAATTATTTAATGGATTCTTTAAAAGAAGTTTTTCAGTTAAATTATAAACTTCCTGATAATCAAATTTTTTCCAACCATTGACAACCTGATTTCTAGAAACAGTTCCGCTGTTTTTTGAAATATAAACTTTACGAATAACTATAAAAAGAAAGAATATAAATACGATAGTAACAAAAAAGAGAATGAGATTTCTTAAAAAATTACTTTTACGCTTAATTACATTACTATTGAACATTTTACAAAAAAAACAAACAGGACTATAAGCCGGGTTCTGTCATATTGATGAACAATATTCAACCATCTATCCAAATCATCCGTTACCGAATGACTTTAGCAATTTACCCAAAGTATCAGGTCGGAATACCAAACTTTTGCTTAATTTTGCTCCAAACGAGGTTTACAAATCCATTTCTGTTACCAGAAATGCGGTAGTCTCTTACACTGCCTTTTCACCCTTACCGTTTCCGGCGGTATTTTTTCTGTTGCACTTTCTGTCAGCGCAGGGGATATACACTACATAAAAGCAATGCATCTACCCTTTGCTGCCCGGTTATTACCCGGCGTTTTTTCCGAAGGAGCCCGGACTTTCCTCACACATTAACTCTATCATAAGAGTCATGCAAGCGATTGAATCCTGTCTGTTATAATTACTTAATCATCAGAATCGTCTGAATCATCAAGATCATCGTCATCTCTTTCATCAGACATTTCATCAGAAGAATCAGAATCTTCATCATATTCTTCATCTTCATCGTATTCTTCATCACCTAAATCATCATCAAGACCAGAAAGACTTCCTGCGTCATTGAAATAAGATTCCTGTTCACCTTCAGCAACTTCTTCATAGAAAAGAATACGGCTACAGTAAGGACAGAAAAGAATTGAATCACCTTCGCGAACTTCATTTGCAAACTGAGCAGGAAGGATCATATGACATCCTGAACAAACTCCATTACGAACAGATACAATACCATCTGAATTTCTTTGAATGATTCTCTGGAATTTGAAAAGAATTTCCTGATCAAGACCAGGCACTGCTTCTGCTTCCTTAGCATTAAGCTCTTCAAGTTCCGACTTATATGAAGCCATCTGTGCATCAAGAGAAGCCTTACTTGTATTAAGATCAGCTTCCTGGGAATTAATCATCATTTCAATTCCCTTCATACTTTCATTCAATTCAGAAAGATCTTTTTCTTCCTTCTGAAGTAATTTACGAATTTCAGCTTCTCTTTCCGATGCTTCTGAAATAAGTTTATCCAAAGCTTCGTATTCACGGTGTGTTGTAATATTATCCATATTCTTTTCACCGTCTTCACGAGTCTTTATAGTTTCATCCAATTCATCTTTTAAGTGTGTAACTCTTTCTTTTACTTCTTCATAGGATTTATTTTTTTCGATGTATTCCTTCTTCATACGTGCAAGAAGTTCATCTTGAGAGCTCAATTGTTTTGGAGCTTCTTCAATTTTTGATTCAAGTTCATATTTTCTTCCAAGTATAACCTGAAGACTTTTTAGTCTGTCAAAAATCTCAATAGTTTCCATTTCAGATTCCTTATAAATAATGTTTTAAAATATTATATCAAATAAACTTTTCTGTCTATAAAAATGCCTTAGGTCTCGATATAATCTCTAAGTCCATTTGCACGTCTAGGGTGGCGAAGTCTTCTAAGAGCTTTTGCTTCAATCT